>JBGSLP010000479.1:0-7890 GCA_041740655.1 Alphaproteobacteria bacterium | reverse complement strand
TGCTGCTGCAGACAACGCAACAGGAGTTTCCCGTGCTGGACGGGGCGTCGCGGTTTCGAGGCGTTGTGACCCGCAAATCGATCATCGACGGCCTGCGCACGAAGGGCGGCGCCGCGCCCGCGCTGGAGATCATGACTGCGGATATCCCGACCGTGCTGTCATACGAACCGCTGCAAGCCGCCATGGAGGCGTTGCAGACGAGCCGCGCGCCGTGCATTGGCGTGCTCGATGCGGCGGATGGCAAGCTCGTCGGCTATATCAACTCGGAGAACCTCGGAGAGCTGATGATGGTGCAGGCGTCACGTAACGCGCGGCTGCCCGTGCGCGGCTAGTATGGGGTCAGGCGTTGAGGGCCGCCTTCAAACGCTCGGGCGTAAACGGCAACTGACGCAACCGAACACCGACTGCATCGAAAATCGCATTTGCGAGAGCCGCGACGGTTGGACCCTGCGATCCTTCGCCGGTGCCGAGATACGGAGCGCCGGGCCGATCGATTTGCACGACCTCGATAGGTGGAACCTCCGAGAAGCGCAAAATCGGATATTCCGCCCAGCTATCGGACAATATCCGGTGCGCGTCGAAACGCACTTCCTCTTTCAGCGACCAACTTAACGACTGGATTATGCCGCCCTCGATCTGGTTTTCGACGCCGTCCGGATTGACGATATGGCCGCTATCGTTGGCCGCAACCGCCCGTACAACGCGGATTTCGCCGGTCGTCGGATCAATGCTGACCTCCAGCGCAACCGCCGTGTAACAAGCCAGATTTTTATACTGCGCGAATGCGATACCCCGCCCGCGTCCCGCCGATTTCTGGAAATTTGCCCACCCGAACGCCTCGGCCGCTTTCGAGATAACAGCGCGGGCGCGTTCGTCTTTCATGTATCGCAAGCGATATTCGACCGGATCGGCTTTGGCCTCATGCGCAATTTCGTCAAGGAAAGATTCTGTCGCAAAAACATTGCCATAAGCGCCAAGACCGCGCAGCGCTGACACCCTCAACGGCATTGCCGTAATGAAATGGTTGAAGACGCGATGGGCGGGGAAATCATAAAGCACGATGGCGTTGCGCTCGGCGCCATAGTTCGGTGCGGGAACGTTCTTCGGGACCGGCATTTTTATGGGTGGATCCAGTTCCGCAGCGGCAAGCAGGAAACCTGCTTCACGATTGGGGCGGGTATTGTGAGGCGTTGAGAAAACATCTACCTGCCAATCAAGAATGCCGCCATCCGCGTCAAGGCCCGCCCGCGCTTTTACGACCATCGCCGGTCCGAGGGGCTCAAAGCAGTTTTCATCCGCGCGGCTGTATTGAAGCCGCACTGGCCTTCCCGGAAAAGCGACGGCGAGCATCGCGGCATCAGCCGCCGCATCATCCGCCAGATTATGCCCATAGCATCCCGCGCCGTGGAAGTGGCGGCCATGGACTTTGGCCTTGTCCATCTTAAGCATGCGGGCGATGGCTTCCATCGTCCAGAACACGCTTTGGCTGTGGGTGTCGATGACGAGAACGCCGTCCGGCTTCATTTCAGCTATTGCAGCGGAAGGGCCAATCGACGCGTGCATCTGATAGGGGCGGAGATAAGTACGCTCCACCACTGACGAAGGCGGAGCGGAGTTGTTGCGAACGATTTCCTTGACGGTGCTGTCCTGAGCGGGCTGCTTTTCCAACCAGTCATAGACGAGGTTACTGGCTACAAACGGAGACGGCTTGCGCCACTCCACCGCGCTTCGCAGCGCCTCAGCCGCCGCGATCGCCTGCTCCTCACGCGCCGCGATGATCCCCAGAAAGCTGCCGTTTCGAACAACCTTCAACACGCCTGGCATTGCCTCGATCGGCGCAGTATCGACGCTCACAATGGCGCCGCGCTGGGCGGCCCTAACCACGCGCCCATGCACCATGCCGTCGTGGCGTAGCTCCTGGAGAAAAGCGGCCTCGCCAACGATCTTGGCGGGCAAATCGATACGCGGCATCGATTTGCCAATAATTTTATGGTCCGCGATGGCCTTGGGTTTGACAAGGCCCGTCGCTTCGCGGTTGAACGCCTCGCCTAGCACCAGTTCACCGTAGGACGCCCGGAGTCCGGTGTTCGTCGTGATAACGCCGTTGTTGACAGACAGATTTTGGGGGGCGACGCCAAGCTTTTTCGCGGCCAGGTCCAGAAGGATATGCCGCGCCTCAGCGCTGGCCTGCTGTACGGCTGGCGCGCAGTTCGGCATGGAGGCGGAACCGGCGGTCACGCCTTCATCGGGCGTGACGAAAGTGTCCCCGGATATGACTTCGACGCGCTCGATATCCACGTCGAGTTCATCAGCGCAAATCTGCGCGGCGGCCGTCAGAATGCCTTGGCCCAGTTCGACTTTCCCGATGAGAAGCGTGACCGAGTTATCGGCGTTTATTCGTATCCACGAACTGATCTTGGGGAAAGCCTTGAGGCTTCCGGGCAGTCGTTTCGCGCCGCCCTCCTGCGCCAGCGCGGGCAGGCCGGAGATAGAAAACGTAACTGTGAGGCTACCTGCTGTCTGCAGAAATTTACGGCGTGAGATATCCTGCATATCAAGCCTCCCGAGAGGCGCGCAGAACGGCGCGGACCATTCGGTTATGAGCGCCGCAGCGGCATAAATTGCCGTCAAGGGCTGCCCGGATTTCGGCGTCGGTGGGCTTTGGATTTTTGCGCAGCAGCGCTTCCGCAGCGATGATGATGCCCGCAACGCAATACGCGCATTGCGCAGCCTGCTCGTCGATGAAAGCCTGCTGAAGTTTACCCGGCTTGCCGTCCACTAAGAGGCCCGAAAGGGTGGTGATGTTCTTGCCAATCACATCCGAGAGCCGGGTCACGCAGGACGGCACGGCGTTGTCGTCGATCAGAACCTTGCACGAGCCGCACTGCGCCGCTCCGCAGCCATACTTGGCGCCGTTGAGCTTGAGGTCATTGAGCAGGACGTAGAGAAGCGGCGTCGATGCGTCCGCCTCGACCGTCACGGTGGCTCCATTGACGTTCAGTTGCATTCCATTCCTCTCGATATTCAAACTCGAGTGGAGGATTGTAGTTGCTGGGGATTTTTAAATCTTTCGCGAAATCGGCGCTATTCGGCGGCGGTTCTGCAAACCACACAACAGAAGTTTCCCACGCTTGACGCGGGCCAGCGCTTTCGAGGCAAACAGGGTTTTAGTCGCCTTCTGCGCGGATAGAGTCGCCACCCTTGTGATCGCCTAATCGGCCGAGAGTCGACTGCAGGGACCGTTGTAGTTTTTTAGCGGCGCCGCTCACGGCTTCCTCAAGACTAGAGGCTTGATGACTGACAGCGACAGGCTGGAGACCGCTCGGTCGAGCCTCCATGAGGCAGCGCTTGTCTGACCCGCCCGATTTTGCGGCGTTTTCGTCGCTGAGATGCACTTCAACGCGTGTCAGCTGATCGCTGAACCGACCTAAGGTGTCATTGATTTCCGCTTCAACCCATCCGACGAGGGTTTCACGACCTTGGATATTCTTGTCCGTATTCACCTGAATATGCATGTCGGCTCTCCTTCGGGTTTTATCGAGCGTATCTGAACCGCAGGCATTCGCGCCTCGCGCAGACCTATCAACAATCGGGCTTGGCCGTAGCTCACCGCACTTTTCGCGAGCGCTCCAACACAGGACGTTGCCCCTCCTGCTCAAGCGCACCCGATGGTGCGTCCTTGGTGTTAGGGAGCGAACGCATGCCTTTTCCTTCAGTTTGGGAAACGGGCCTCTCAGGGGCCTCATCTTCCGCCTGCTGTTTCAAGGCGAGCGCTTTTTTCGAATTGAGAACCTGCGGATTTTTTGAACGGACCTCGTCAGGGCTTTCGGGCTGGTCGGAATTTTTGGATTTAGGCATAAAGCCTCCGCTGTATGACGTTTAAATAAAAACGCCATGAGCAACCGAGAGTTCCCCTAATCATATCCCGGATGAAGTTTATAGCGGGATGGATGACTGAACAAGTCGTGAATTATAGTTCAAAAAAATAATCGGCGCTACTCGGCGGCGGTGCGCGTTCCGGCGGCCTGACCAAAGCGGCGCTCGATGTAATCGGCGACGAGTTGCTTGAACTCGTTGGCGATGTTCGGCCCGCGCAGTGTCATCGCCTTCTGGCCGTCGATGAACACGGGCGCGGCCGGGGTTTCCCCAGTGCCCGGCAGGCTGATGCCGATGTCGGCGTGCTTGCTCTCGCCGGGGCCGTTCACGATGCAGCCCATGACCGCCACGTTCAGCGTCTCGACGCCCGGATAGGTCTTGCGCCATTCCGGCATGCTGGCGATGAGATGCGCCTGAATGTCCTGCGCCAGTTCCTGAAACGTGGTCGAGGTGGTGCGCCCGCAACCCGGGCATGCGGCCACGATGGGCACAAAGGTGCGGAAGCCCATCGTCTGCAAAATCTGCTGCGCGACCTCGACCTCGGTGGTGCGCGCGCCCCCCGGCGCGGGCGTCAGGCTGACGCGGATAGTATCGCCGATGCCCTGCTGTAGCAGAATGCCGATGGCGGCGGCGGATGCGACGATACCTTTCGACCCCATGCCAGCCTCGGTGAGGCCCAGATGCAGCGCGTAGTCCGACCGGCTGGCCAGCAGTGTGTAGCACGAGATCAAATCCTGCACCGCGCTCACCTTGGCGGACAGGATGATGCGGTCGCGCGGCATGCCGATGCTCTCGGCGAGTTGCGCGGAGAGTGTGGCTGACTGCACGATCGCCTCATGCATCACCGCGCGCGCCTCCCGCGGGGCGGGCAAGGCGGCGTTCTCGTCCATCAGCCGCGTCAGCAATTCCTGATCGAGGCTGCCCCAGTCCACGCCGATGCGCACCGGCTTGCCGTATTTCAGCGCGATCTCGATGATGTCGCAGAACTGCTTGTCGCGTTTGTCCTTGAAGCCGACATTGCCGGGGTTGATGCGATATTTTGCAAGCGCCTCGGCGCAGGCCGGATGATCGGTGAGCAGCTTGTGGCCGATGTAATGGAAATCGCCGATCAGCGGAGTGTGGACGCCAATGCGCGCCAGCCGGTCGCGAATGTGCGGCACGGCGGCGGCGGACTCGTCGCGGTCGACCGTGATGCGCACCAACTCCGAGCCAGCGTTGGCGAGTTGGGCGACTTGGGCGACGGTTGCGTCAATATCCGCCGTGTCGGTGTTCGTCATGGACTGCACGACAATCGGAGCCGAGCCGCCCACCGTGACGCCGCCCACCCGCACGCCGACCGTCTGATGCCGCGCCGTTCGCAAATCCGTCATCGCCGTTTCCCTCGAGTGCTCTAGCACCGCTTATTAGGACAGAACGGGGCGAATTGCCAGTGCGGCGATTGGCGCAACTGCAGGCGCTGGCCCCGATCCAGGCTCGCTCCGGAAAACAAATTTATGTAGTAAAAACAATATCTTAGTTGCTAAAAATGCGGAGTTGTGGCACTATCTGGTAGTGCAAAAAGGAGAGTTACCATGAACAATGCAAAACAGATTGCGACCGAAATTGCCGCGACCGCTAATCTTGCTGCTGTCATTTCGGCATTGAAAAGCGCCCATGCCGACGCGCTAAGTCGACCGAGCGAGCACTGGTGGAGCCCGAACACGGCCAACAGGTGGGTGTATCAACTCCAGTCGGACATGGCGGCTAACTGGAGACACCTTGTCATCGAGAGCGGACGCCACGACGGATGGTTAAGCAGGGGCGAATTTATCGGTCATGTCGCCGCGGTGATCGCGTTTCTGGAAACCCACCGCCAAGTGCGGCTTGCGGCCAGTAAGGCAGCGATCTCCGGTTCCATTAGCGATATAGAGACCTCAGCAATCGTCGAGGCCCAGTGCGAGGATATCACTGATGGCCCGGCCAAATCAAAAAAGGTCAGCCGGAGGATACGGCTTTTCAAGGCTTGAGTTCATTTTCAAGCTTTGGACGCGAGGCGGATACGAGAGGCTTGTCAGGCGATGGCCTTCAGGCTTACCGGCGCGATGCTGTCGTCGGGCACGAAGAAGTCGGGTTGCAGGTCCTGGGTGGGGTCTACGCGGTATTGGTCGAAATCCGTTACGCCCTCCTCGGACATGAACGTGTCGTCGATGAGGAAATGGCCGGTGAAGGCGCGCGAGGGCTTGGTGAAAATCATATGCGCGGCCTCGCCGATGATTTCGGGCGTACGGCTTTTCTTCATCAGCGTATCCCCGCCGAGGATATTGGCGATGGCCGCCGTCGCGATCGTCGTGCGCGGCCAGAGCGCGTTCACCGCGACGCCAAAGCCCTTGAACTCGGCCGCCATGCCGAGCGCGCACAGACTCATGCCGTATTTCGCCATCGAGTAAGCAACGTGCTGCTTGAACCATTTTGCTTTCATGTCGAGCGGCGGCGAAAGCATCAGCACATGCGGATTGGCGGCAGCTTTCAGGTGCGGCAGGCAGGTTTTGGTGGTGAGGAAAGTGCCGCGCGAGTTGATCTGGTGCATCAGGTCATAGCGCTTCATCTCGGTTTGCTCGGTGCCGGTGAGCGAGATGGCGCTGGCGTTGTTCACGCAGATGTCGATGCCGCCGAAGCGCTCGACGGTTTTCGCCACCGCATCAACCACCTGATCCTCGTAGCGAATGTCGCAGATGAGCGGTAGCGCGTTACCGCCTGCGGCCTCGATCTCCTTGGCCGCCGTGTAAATCGTGCCGGGGATTTTTGGATTTTCCTCCGCCGTCTTTGCGGCAATCGCCACATTGGCCCCGTCACGCGCCGCGCGCACGGCGATGGCGAGTCCGATGCCCCGGCTTCCGCCCGTGATAAACAGCGTTTTTCCCTGAAGCGGCTCCATAGTCGTCTCCCCGGTGTTACGAGCGTTGGAAAAAGGCGCGGACGGCGGCCTGCGCCTCCTCGCTATGCAATCGTTCGGCAAACAGCGCAACCTCATCGTCGATGCGCTGGGCGACGGCTGCGGCGTCGCCTTTGAGCAGTCGCTTCGAGATTTTGACAGCCTCCGGCGGCAGGCCAGCCAGTCGCGCGGCCGCCTTCATCGTTTCGGCTTCGAGCGCCTCGCTGGGGATGACCGAATTCAGCAGCCCGGACATAAGGGCTTTCTCGGCGCTGAACTTGCCGCCTGCGACCAGCAATTCGAACGCGAAAGCATGCCCCATGATGCGCGGCCCGATAAGGCTCGACCCGGCTTCCGGCACGAGACCGAGCGCCGTAAAAGGCGTCTGAAACCACGAGGTCGGCGAGGCGTAAACCATATCGCAATGCATCAGCAGGGTCGTGCCGACGCCCACGGCCAGCCCGTCGACGCCCGCTATCAGCGGCTTTTCCAGCCCCGCTACCAGCTTCAGAAAGCGCGTGATGTTGCCGCTGTCCGCGAGGATCGAGCCTGACCTGAGGAAATCCGCCAGATCGTTGCCCGCCGTGAATACGCCGCCGGAGCCGAACAGCACGTGCACTCGAACTCCCGCGTCCGCTTCGGCAGCGGTGAGGGCGGCGGAAATCGCGGCGTACATATCTCCCGTGATGGCGTTTTTCTTATCCGGGCGGTTGAAGCGGATCGTTTGCACCGCGCCGTCGCGGGCGATCTCGATTAGATCGGACATGGCTTTCTCCCTGCTTCGGCGTTCAGGCTGCCAGAACGTCGGCGGCGGCTTCGACAATCGTTGTGTGACCGGTCATGACTGCGGTTTTGAGGCCGCTTGTTTCCGGCACGAGGTGCTCCGCAAAGTGACGCGCCAGCGATATGCGGGCTTTCGCCCCGCGCGCATCGCCGTCGGTGGATCGGGCCGAGGCAAGCGCGCCTTTGGCAAGATAAACGCCGCCCGCCGTCAAGCCGAACAACCGCAGATAGGGGGTCGCTCCCGCCAGCGCCGCGTTCGGATTTTCCTTCAGCGCCTGCAACAGCCAGCAACTGGCCTCGCCCATCGCCGCCAGCGCGTC
>JBGSLP010000478.1:0-7361 GCA_041740655.1 Alphaproteobacteria bacterium | reverse complement strand
CCTGGAGTGGGACCTATCCCGCATGAAGCGCTACATTAAAGGCGAGGCCACATATTTCCGCAATCGCGTCCGTGAGGCGTTTCGTGACAAAACCAAGGTCGAGGAGGTCAAGCTGACCTATGAGGGCCGTGAGGTGAAAGGCTATAAACTAACAATCCAGCCTTACATCGACGACCCGCGCGCATCCTCGATGGAAGTTTTTCAATCCAAGATTTACGAGTACACCGTCAGCGATGCAGTGCCGGGCGGTATCTATGAGATTCACATTTACGTGCCGAACACCGCGATAAGCGGCCCGGCCCAGCCTTTCATAGATGAGCGTATGACATTTGCACGCTTTGAAAAAAGTGAGGTGAAACAATGATCAAGTATGCGTTGGGTTTCAACCGAACTGTAAGCGCAATGGCCGTGATGATTATTGCGGGGTGGGGCGGTCAAAACGCTTCCGCTGCCGAGCCGGGAACCGACTACTCCACCGCAGTGAAGGTCGAGTATGTGCTTGGCTGTATGGAGAGCGGAGGGCAAACCCGTGACGCTCTTACTCGCTGCTCCTGCTCGATCGACGTGATTGCGTCAATACTGCCTTATGAAAAATATGTCGAAGCGGAGACTATCATCAGTATAGGTCTCGCGGACGGAGAGCGGACGTCGATGATGAAGAGCGAGCCGAGCCTGCGCGAGAAGGTCGCCGACATGCGGCGGGCGCAAGCCGAGGCAGAAGTTCGTTGTTTCTGATCGGATAGGCAACGGCATGACAAAAATTGCACTGAGCGTCGATGTAAAAACCACCCCGGGCCAGCGCGATGCGTTCGTGGCCCGCATAAAACAGCATGGCGAATATTGCCTTGCCCATGAACCCGGATGCCTGGAGTTTCATGTCGTCGTTCCTATCGACGAAACGGATCGCGTGGTGCTGTTTGAGGTTTACGCCGACAAGGCAGCGCTGGACGCCCATGATTCAAGTGAGCACATGGCGGCGTACCGGCGGGATACGGCGTCCATGATCGCTGCGCGCATGCGCGTCACCGGGCATCTCGCGTGAGATACCCACGCGACTAACCCGGCTGGTGGCGTAAAAACATCGCCTGTTAACAATTCACTGCACCCCGATTGCCGCTACAACCATTCCGATCTATTGTGACGCCACACAACTAGAGATGGTGTTGCGATGAAGCTTTTGCTGACGGGTGGCGCAGGGTTTATTGGATCAGCAGTCGTGCGCTGGATTATCGAGCGCACGGACTGGCAGGTAGTTAACCTCGACAGCCTGACTTATGCAGGAAATCTGGCCTCGCTGTCGAGCGTCGCCTACAACCCTCGGTACAGGTTTCAGCACGCAGACATTCGGGATATGGGGGCGATGCAACGCTCGTTTGCAGCCTTCGAGCCAGACGCCGTCATGCATCTGGCGGCCGAATCGCATGTTGATCGCTCAATCGACTCGCCCATGGACTTCCTGGCGACGAATGTGATCGGCACCTACACCATCCTGCAGGCCGCGTTGCAATATTACGAGCGGCTCGTCGGCCCGAAGCGCGAGCGTTTCCGGTTTCATCACGTTTCGACCGACGAAGTTTTTGGCGCACTGGGCGATACGGGCAAGTTTTCGGAGGAAAGCCCTTATCAGCCCAATTCGCCGTACTCGGCAAGCAAGGCCGCGTCGGATCATTTCGCCCGCGCATGGCTCCACACGTTCGGGTTGCCGGTGGTCATCAGCAATTGCTCGAACAATTACGGCCCATATCAGTTCCCGGAAAAGCTCATCCCGCTGATGACGATCAACGCGCTCGAAGGCAAGCCGCTGCCCGTCTATGGCGCTGGCTCCAATGTGCGTGACTGGCTTTATGTCGATGACCACGTGACGGGGCTGATAGCCGTGCTCACCCGGGGACGCGTCGGAGAAAGCTATAATATCGGCGCGGGAGCGGAGTTCAGGAACATCGATCTCGTCGAGGAAATCTGCGCCATCATGGACGAGATCGCGCCTACGTCGAACTCGCGACCGCATCGAGACCTCATCCGCTTCGTCGCGGACCGGCCCGGCCACGACAAACGCTACGCGATCGATTCAACCAAAATTTCGCAAGAACTCGGATGGGCGCCTGCGGTCAGCTTCCGCGACGGGCTGCGCCGCACTGTGATGTGGTATCTGCAGAATAAGGCTTGGTGGCTCCCCATTCGCGACGGCTCCTATCAGGGCGACCGGCTCGGCCTGCGCGAACCGTTACGGAAGGCGTCATGACAAAAGGCATCATCCTCGCCGGTGGGTCGGGCACTCGGCTTTCCCCTGTGACCCAATCGATCTCCAAGCAGTTGCTGCCGGTTTACGATAAGCCGATGATCTACTACCCGCTCACCGTGCTAATGCTCGCGGGTATCCGCGAAATCCTGATCATCACCACGCCGCGCGATCACCAGAGCTTCCGCGACCTCTTGCAGGATGGCAGTCAGTGGGGCCTCGATATCGAATACGCCGTTCAGCCCAGCCCTGACGGCCTGGCGCAGGCTTTCATCATCGGAGAGTCGTTCATTGGCGGCGGCGCTTGCTCGCTCATCCTCGGCGACAACATCTTTTTCGGCTCGAACCTGACCAGAATGGTGCAAAACGCCAGTGAGCGAAAATTGGGCGCGACCGTATTCGGCTATTACGTTTCAAACCCGAGCAGTTATGGCGTTCTGGGCTTTGACGAGCGCGGCAAGGTCACAAGCATCGAGGAAAAGCCTGCGGAGCCGAAATCCTCATACGCCGTGACGGGGCTTTATTTTTACGATGAGCGCGTGTGCGAATTCGCTAGGCAGGTGAAGCCGTCCTGGCGCGGCGAACTTGAGATTACCTGTCTGAACGAACTCTACTTAAAGGCTGGCGATCTCAACGTCGAACTGCTCGGCCGGGGCTTTGCCTGGCTGGATACGGGGACGTTCAACTTGCTTCTGCAAGCCGCCCAATATGTGCAGGCCATCGAGGAACGACAGGGCATGAAAATCGGATGCCCGGAGGAAGTCGCATACCGCATGAACTTTATCGATGCGGCCCGGCTTGAGGAGCTTGCCACGCCTTTGATGAAAAGCGGCTATGGGAAATATCTGATGGATATTCTGAAGGACTGACGACCGCGCGTGACGTCGCCACAACTTCGGCTAACCGGCGGGCATCAATCACCGCTAGGGCGCGAACGCCGCAATAGCCGCGCGTAAATCCTCAAAACCTATCGTTTTGACCGAGGACGTCGCCATTTGCGATGGATAGGCCGCTGGGCGCTTCACAAGTTTTGCCGCAACAGACGCCTCTACTCTGGCGAGCTCGCCCGGCTTCAGTTTGTCGGTTTTCGTAAGCACCGCCTGATATGACACCGCCGACTCGTCGAGCAGCGTCATGATCTCCACGTCGATTGGCTTCACGCCGTGGCGGCTATCGATCAGCATATAAACGCGGCGCAGTTGAACCCGCCCGCGCAGGTAATCGCGGATCAGCTGGTTCCACGCATGTACCTTCTTCTTGGGCGCCTCGGCATATCCATAGCCAGGCAAATCCACCAGATGGAGCCTGCCGCCGAGGTTGAAATAATTGATCTCCTGCGTGCGACCCGGCGTGTTCGACGTCCTCGCCAGGCCATGCCGATTCACCAGCGCGTTGATGAGGCTGGACTTGCCGACATTCGAGCGCCCAGCAAATGCGACCTCCGGCATATCGCTTTGCGGCAGCCCCTCGACATCCACCACACCTTTGACGAAATCGCACGGCCCGGCAAAGAGCTTGTGCGCCCGCTCCCGCGCCAACTCCATCTCGGCGGCAAGCGCGGCGTCCGGGACCCCCGACGCGCCCGCATTCCCGCTCAAAGGCTCGTCACTTGCGACGATCTTTGGGTTTTCCGCCACGGGGCTGGTTATCATTTTTTGGCCGGATATTTGACGAGCCGCTCGTCGATGAAGACTTGGCAGCCGACGCTGGCGCCTCAGCCAGCTTGGCGCCGCCGAAGCCCATATTGCCCCAAAGCTCCACTTTCACACCGTGACGCTCCATGATCATCCATTGCTGCGCGATGGACAGCACGTTGTTCCAGGCCCAATAGATCACGAGGCCTGCCGGGAATGACGCTAGCATGAAGGTGAACAGCACCGGCATCCAGGTGAAAATCTGCTGCTGGATAGGATCGGCTGGCGTCGGGTTGAGCTTCATCTGCACCCACATCGTCACGCCCATGATGAGCGGCCATATGCCGAGCATCAGGAATGGTCCGAGCACAGGCACCGCGCCCGGGTCCCAGGGAATGAGGCCGAACAGATTGAAAATCGAGGTCGGATCGGGCGCCGAAAGGTCTTTGATCCACCCAAAAAACGGCGCGTGGCGCATCTCGATGGTGATGAACAGCACCTTGTAAAGCGCGAAAAACACCGGAATCTGAATGAGAAGTGGAAGGCAACCCGACAGCGGATTGACCTTTTCCTTTTTGTACAACGCCATCATTTCCTGCTGCTGGCGCACCTTGTCGTCTTTGTAGCGCTCACGAATGCGCGTCATGTCCGGCTGCAGCTTCTTGAGCTGGCTCATCGACGCATAGGACTTGTTGGCGAGCGGAAAGAACGCCGCTTTCAACAACACCGTCACAATGAGGATCGAAACGCCGAAGTTACCGAAAAGCTTGAAGAAGTAGTCGAGCACATAAAACATCGGTTTGGTGATGAAGTGGAACCATCCCCAATCGATCATCAACTCGAATTGCCTGATCCCCAGATCCTTCTCGTAGGCGTCGATCGCGGTCACCTGCTTGGCGCCAGCAAACAATCTGCCCGTTGTGGCCTGAGTCGCGCCGGGGGCGACGGATACGGCCGGAGCCACATAATCGGTCTGGAAGTGTGGGCGCCCGGCCTTCTCCTCAGCGCCGAAGCTGAAGTTGACCAAGGTCGATTGATCCGGCATGAGCGCCGCTGCCCAATATTTGTCCGTGATGCCGAGCCATCCGCCCTGCACATTGTTGAACACTTCACGGCGTTTGCGCACGGCGGGATTTTCATAATCCTCGTGACCGGTCAGATCGCCGTAATTGATTTCCTTCAGTCCGCCTTCGCCAGCGACGCCGATCAGGCCCTCATGCTGGATGAAAAATCCCTCGGTCTTCGGAAGGCCATGGCGCGAGATGAGCGCGTATGGGCTGATGACCACCGTTTTCGTCGACTTGTTCTCAACCTGCTGCGTGAACGTGAACACGTATCGGTCATCGACAGCGATTGTATTGCGGAAAATGAACCCTTCGCCATTGTCGAACACGAGTTTGAGCGGGTTAGACGGCGAGAGCGGCCCTGTCGCCTCAGCCGTCCACAAGCTCTCCGAGTTCGGCAGCTTCACGCCGTCCCCGCCAGCCTGAACCCATCCCCACTCTGCGTAAAATGGCGCAGGCGAGCGCGAGGGCGCGAGGAGCACAACGTTATCCGCACCCGGCTTGATGCTGACGCGATAATTTTTCAGAACGATATCGTCGATGCGAGCGCCTTTGAGTGCGACCGAGCCGCTGAGCGCTGGCGTATCGATTGCAATCCGGGGCGAAGCCTGCAAGGCGGTCTCGCGGGTCTGCATCTGTGCGGGGACCGCAGCTACCGGTGCTGGCGCGCCAACAGGCTGCGCTGACGGCGTCGATGAGTCCCCAACGCCCGGGGTCGTCTGGCCAGGCGCCTGTTGCTGCGCGGCCTGCTGTTGTGCAGCTTGCTGCCGCTGCTGGATTTCCCGCAGACGCTGCGCCTCGGGCACGGCGAACAAGACCTGCCAGGCAATCAGAACGCCTATGGATAGCGCAATCGCCAGAATAAAGTTACGGTTGTCGTCCATGGGGAGCGAATGTCCTTCAGCAGTCTGCTTCGTTTGATCGAGTCGGTCGCGCGTAAGGTTGGGCGCCCGGACTTCGCCGCGCCGCGCCTTGTTTGGCGCTCGCAACATGCACCTTATGGAACGCCGTTTTCATATCCGCAAGCAAATCAGCGAAATCGCGGGTGAGCGCGTCCATGCGACCGATAATCACATAGTCGAAGCCGCGCCTTGCGTGATCCGGAGCGACAAGCCGGGCCGCTTCCTTGAGCCGTCGCCGCGCCCGGTTGCGTTTGACGGCGCCGCCGCGTCTCTGGCCGGTTGTCTCGACGGTCGCAATCGCCCTGTCAGACACCGTAAATCCGAAGCGTGGAGGATTTTGCACCGCGTCATCCGGCTGGGGCAGAACCTGAAGGACAAACGCGGGCGATGTCCATTTGCGGCCAGTCTTCAGTCTCAGATAATCCTGACGGCGTTTCAGCGTTTCCATTGGCCGCCGCCATTCGCCCGCTTTTACGCCCGGTTTATCAGGCGCAGAGTTTCTTGCGACCGCGAGCGCGGCGACGCGCCAGCACAAGATTCCCAGCCGTCGTTGCGCGACGCGCGCGGAAACCATGGTTGCGCTTGCGTTTGATTTTGCTTGGTTGATAGGTGCGCTTCACGAGCCGCACTCCTTCTCGTATAAATGATGTCGCTAGATATAGGCGACGCGTCGCGGAAAAGTCAACGCGCGGCCTGCAGAAAGCATCGCTGGCATCAAGCTTTTTCGTGCGCCATCTGCTTGAGGGAGACCTGCGGGCGTGGGCCGATGTGCGAAATCACCTCCGCCGCCGCCAAACTTGCGAGCCGCCCGCTCTCCGCAAGATTGCGCCCGTTCGTGTAGCCGAACAGGAAACCGGCGGCGTACAGGTCGCCCGCCCCAGTCGTGTCGACAACCGACGCCACCGGCTCTGCGCCGACAACGATGGTTTCGTCGCCCGCCAGAATGCGCGAGCCTTTCGCGCTGCGCGTTACCGCCGCGAGTTTCACCGATCCGCGGATAAGCTCGCACGCAGCCTCGAAATCCTCCGTCTGGTAAAGCGAGAGCAGTTCGCGCTCGTTCGCGAACAGAATATCCGTGTTCTCCGCGATGAAATCGAGGAACGCATCACGGTGCCGCTCAACGCAGAACGGGTCGGAAAGGCTGACCGCCACTTGTGTGCCAGCGCTTTTCGCAGTCGCCGCAGCCTCATAAAACGCCGCGCGGGCGCGTGGCGGATCGAAGGAATACCCCTCCAGATACAGAACCTTCGACTGGGCGATCACGGCGGGGTTGATTTCCTCGATGCCGAGTTCAGCGGCGGCGCCGAGAAACGTGTTCATCGTTCGCTCGCCGTCTAGAGTCACGAGGATAAGGCAGCGGCCGGTGGGCGACGCATTCGCGGAGGCAGGCGTGTCGAAGTGAACGCCGATGGAGCGAATATCATGAGCGAAAATGCCGCCAAGCTGGTCGTCGGCGACTTTTCCGATGAACGCCACCCGTCCGCCGAAGGATGCAACCCCGGCGCAGGTGTTCGACACAGAG
>JBGSLP010000477.1:0-10901 GCA_041740655.1 Alphaproteobacteria bacterium | reverse complement strand
GCGGCAAGGCCGAACCCGTAGGCCACCCGTTCAAGGCTGACAAGCACGCGCCAGCCGAGGCCCAGATCCTGCGGGCCGTTGTCGAAGAACGGAGAGACGATCAGGTCGCTCGCCTCCGCCCAAATTTTCGTTGGCGATGGAAGGCTTGCGCCGGGACCCGACGTGGCTAACTGCCAGAAGATGAGCGAAACCGCGAGCACGATCAGCGGCGGCAGCACGACGGTTAGCGTCTGCTTGAGCGCGCGTCCGGCGAACTCCCGGATAACCGGGCCGGTATCATTCAACGTCGCGGGTTTGACGCCTGGTATGGCCATCGCTTGTGTCGGGGATACTTTGGCGGCGCCCCGCAGCGCCTCCGTGTTCGATAAAGCAAGTGTCATATCAGGCTCCTTTGTCTGGCTGGCCCGTCTGCGAAAGGGCGCGCCGCGTTAGACTTCTGCGCGTTTGATCGAGAGGCTTTTGAGATAGGCCATCGGGTCGGCGGGATCGAAGACCTTGCCGTCGAAGAAGGTTTCCGCGCCGCGTGACGTGCCCTCGGGAATGTCGGATGCGGCGACGCCCAGCGTTTTCGCCGCCTCGCGCCACATGTCCTCGCGGTTCACCTTGTTGACCAGAGCGTTGATGTCGGTGGACGCCTCGAACTTGCCCCAGCGGATGTCCTCGGTCACGAACCACGCATCGTGGCTCTTGAACGGGTAGGAGGTGAAGTCCTGCCAGAACTTCATATATTGGTTGGTGCCCTTCTCGATGCGGCCACGGCCATAATTAATGTCGCCCTTGGCGCGACCGACAATGTCGGCGACAGGCACGTTGAACCACTGCCGCTTGCCGACGATCTCGGACATTTCCTGCTTGTTTTCAGGCTTGTCGCACCATTGTTGGGCTTCCATCGTGGCCATCAGAATAGCCATGGCCGCTTTCGGGTTTTTATCGACATATTCGGCGCGCATGCCGAGGCACTTTTCAGGGTGCTTGAACCAGATTTCGCCGGTCGCGCAGGCGGTGAAGCCGATATTCTGGTTGACGAGTTGCTCGTTCCACGGCTCGCCGACGCAGAACGCGTCCATGTTGCCGACCTTCATGTTCGCCACCATCTGAGGCGGCGGCACGACGATGGTCGATACGTCCTTGTCAGGGTCGATGCCGCCCGCCGCCAGCCAGTAGCGGAGCCATAAATCGTGCGTGCCGCCGGGGAAGGTCATGGCGACCTTCACTTCCTTGCCCGCAGCTTTCTTGGCCTCGAACGCGGCTTTCAGCGCGGAGGCGTCGGCGCCGACCTTCAAATCCTTGTACTCGTTGGAAACAGAGATCGCCTGCGCATCGAGATTGAGGCGGGCGAGGATGTACATCGGCGTCGGCACGTTGTTCTGCGTGACCTTGCCGGTGGAAATCAGATACGGCATCGGCGTGAGGATGTGCGCGCCGTCGATGCCGTTGGCCGCTCCGCCAAGCACCATATTGTCGCGCGTCGCGCCCCATGAGGCCTGCTTGTTCACCTCGACATCGGGCACGCCGTATTTAGCGAAAATCCCCTTTTCCTTCGCGATGACGAGCGGCGCGGCGTCCATCAGCGCGATGTATCCGAGGATCGCCTTGGTCGTCTCCGGGCCGGCGGCCCAAGCGACATTCGCGCCGAAGGGAAACGCAGTTTTCGCCGCAGCGAGCGTCGCGACTGCCGCCGAGCCTTTCAACAGCGAGCGGCGACTTAACGCGCCCTTTGTGCCTTCGCCTAATGTGAATTTCGATTTTCTTGCCATAAATCGCCGCCCTGGTTTCTCGTGCCGCGTCATCAGCCGCAGAGTTCAGTCCAAAAAAAAACGCCACGTCGATTGGTCAGCTCCGGTTGCCCGGGTGTTCCTAATCGATCAGCGGCGTTGCCTGATTGGCTCGTCATTGAGCCATGTATTTTAGTGCTCGTCCGAGGCCGTCATTGGCCCAGCACTGTCTAGATGCTTTCAAGTTTCGTGCCAGATGCTGTTTTCTTTGCCGACGCGGGAAAACAACAGAAAATTTCCGGTGGCGGACGACACAGGCTGTGGCTGCGGGTCGAATTTGTGCACTGCAGCGCCAATACGCCGTTAAAAGCGGCGCCCGACGGTCGACGTTGCGTATGGTTAGAGAGCTAAATGTTTTCGAACATGCGCGGCTCCCCCATAGGGATCGGGCCGAGATGCCCCTCGACGGTCGCGCTGGCCGCGCGCCCTTCGCCCTTTACGTCCGCAACCGGAACCGAAATCTGCAAATCGGTCGCCGCGCGCCGGTACAGATCGGGCCTGAATACACGCCGCGCCGTCGCATCGACATCGACCGCCTCGGTGAGTTGCCCCCACCGCCGCATCTGGCCAAGCATCCATGCGCCATGCGAAACCCACGGAAAATTCGCAGCGTGGCGATGAAAAATCACGTGGTCGCAGTAAAGCCGTTCCTCCTCGCTGCGCGGATATGGCAGCCGCCCTGTCAGAGACCGCAGAATGGCGTCTTCCGGAGCGCCGACATAATCAGCGCGCGCCAGCAACGCGGCGGCCTCAGGCAGATTGGCCGCATCCTCAAGCCAGATCGCCGCCGAAATCAGCGCTTTCATAACGGCTATCAATAAATCGGCGTGCGCCTCGGCCCAGTCCAGCCGTACGCCCAGCACCTTTTCGGGGCTGTTCGCCCACAGCTCGGATTTGGTGGCAATGATCCGCCCGAGCCCGGCTGCGACAGCGACATTGCTCCACGGCGCGCCGACGCAAAAGCCGTCAATACGCCCAGCGCGCAGGCTTTCGGCAATGAGCGATGGAGGCACAACGACGAGATTGACGTCATTGTCCGCGTCCATGCCCGCCGACGCCAGCCAGCAGCGCAGGTCATAGTTGTGGCACGAGAACGGATAGACCATGCCGAGCGTCAGCGGAGCTTCATCCGCTGCAAGGCGTTGCGCGGCGACCTTGGCGATGGCTTTGGCTGACGCCATGCCGCCCGCCCGGGCGCTTTCAGCATCGACCGCCAGCATGGCGTCATAAAGCGCATTGGAGACCGTGATGGCGTTGCCGTTGAGGTTGAGCGCCATTGGCGCGATGATCGGCAGCGGCGCGCGCCCGCGAAGCCCGAGGGTCGAGGCCAGCGGCATCGGCGCCAGCATATGCGCGCAATCGAAAATCCCCAGTTCGGATTTATCGCGAATGTTGGCCCAGGACACCTCGCGATGCAGGCGCAGCGAGAAGCCGAAGCGCCGGTCGAAGCCCTTTTCTCTGGCGATGACGAGCGGAGCGCAATCCGTCAGCGGAATGAAGCCGGCATGCACGATGTCATCGGCTCGCGCGCCGTCGGCATAGGCCATGTCTGCGCTCCTTGCCATTCAGTCCTTCAGCAAATCGTAACTATGAATGAGGCTTTCAGCGACCTCGGCGATGCGGCGGTTCTGGTTCATCGCTGTTCGGCGCAAGAGATTATAGGCCGCTTCTTCGCCCAAGCCCTTGCTTTTCATGAGAAGCCCCTTTGCGCGTTCGATTGTCTTGCGCTCGTTCAGCGCGCTTTTCGTCGACTCCAGTTCAGCCCGCAAGGCGTCGAACGCCTGAAACCGCGAGATTGTCATATCGAGAATAGGGCGCACGCGTTCCTTGCGCAGTCCATCGACAATATAAGCGGAAACGCCTGCGTCGATGGCCTCGGCGATGGTTGCGCGGTCGCTCTGGTCGACGAACATGGCGATGGGACGCTTGACGATGCGCGAGACTTGAAACATCTGCTCCAGCACGTCGCGGCTCGGGCTTTCGAGGTCGATGACGATGACGTCCGGGTCGATGATGTAAATTTGCTCGAGCAGCCCAGTCAGGTTTTCGAGCACCTTCACATTGCCGAAGCCCGCCTCGCACAACCCCGCTTCGAGGATCGCGCGCCGGATAGGGTTCTCATCAATGACGAGGATTCGCAGTTTCTGATCGGTGTCGGTGTTCAAGGCGCTGCGCGGACATTTGTTGCGATGCACAAGTATGCGGCGCCGCACCAACCCTTGCAACAGCGTAAAGCCTGAGACCCTATTCGAGAACGATCAGCAAATCCTTCGCGTCGATCGGACTGCCGCGATTGATGAGGATTTCCGCCACCTTGCCGTCGCGCGGAGAGTGCAAGGCAGTTTCCATCTTCATCGCCTCGATGGTAAGCAGCACGTCGCCAGCCTTGACCTGCTGCCCCTCCTTGGCGTTGAGCGTCGAGATGAGGCCCGGCATCGGCGCCGACACGTGCGCATCGTTCCCCTCCTCCGCCTTGCGCCTCGCGGGAAGCGTTGCGACCGCCGCGCGATTTGGCGCTCGAATGATGCGCGGCTGGCCGTTCAACTCGAAAAAGACCCGGCACATGCCCTCTTCATCGGTTTCGCCGATGGCCTGCAAGCGAATGAGCAGCGTTTTGCCGCGCTCGATTTCCACCGCGATTTCGTCGCCCACGGCCATGCCGTAAAAGAACACAGGCGTCGGCAGCACGGACACGGGGCCGTATTTGTTCTCCATGCCGGAGAAATCGGTAAAGACTTTTGGATACATGAGATAGGAGGCGAGATCGTCATCGGTCAGCGCCCGGCCGCACTTTTTCTCGGCCTCGACGCGCTCGGCGTCCAGATCGGCGGGCGCTAGCAGCGATCCCGGCCGAACGGTCGTCGGCGCCTCACCTTTCAGAGCCTTCTTCTGCAACGCCTCAGGCCACCCGCCGGGGGGCTGCCCCAGATCGCCGCGCAGCATGTCGATGACCGATTGCGGGAACGCCACATCGCGGGCAGGGTCGAGCACATCGCGCGCCGACAAGCCCTGGCTGACCATGATCAGCGCCATGTCGCCCACCACTTTCGAGGACGGCGTTACCTTCACGATGTCGCCGAACATGTCGTTCGCCTCGCGGTAGGCGCGGGCGACGTCATGCCAGCGCGCCTCCAGCCCGAGCGAGCGCGCCTGCTCCTTCAAATTGGTGAACTGCCCGCCCGGCATTTCGTGCAAGTAAACTTCGGACGCGCCGGATTTCAGGTCGCTTTCGAAGGCCGCATATTTGAGCCGCACCGCCTCCCAGTAAAAGCTGATCTCGCGGATGGTTTCCGGATCGAGGCCGGTGTCGCGGTCGGTATGGCGCAATGCCTCCACCACGGAACCAAGGCACGGCTGCGAGGTGCCACCGGACATGGCGTCCATGGCAAGATCGACCGCATCCACGCCCGCGTCGATGGCCGCAAGCACGCTCGCCGCCGCTATGCCGGAGGTGTCGTGGGTGTGGAGGTGGATCGGCAGCCCGATCTCGGCTTTCAGCGCGCTGACGAGCGCATGGGCGGCGGCAGGCTTCAACAGGCCCGCCATATCCTTGATGCACAAAATCTGGCACCCCGCGGCCTCCAGTTCCTTCGATAGATCGACATAATATTTCAGCGAGTATTTGGCCCGGTCCGGGTCGAGGATATCGCCGGTGTAACAGAATGCGCCCTCGGCCAGCTTGCCCGCCTCGTTCACGGCGTCGATGGAGACGCGCATGTTCTCGACCCAGTTCAGGCAATCGAAAATGCGGAAAATGTCCATGCCCGCCTTGGCCGCCTGACCGATGAAATAGCGCACCACGTTGTCCGGATAGTTCGTATATCCAACGCCATTGGCCCCGCGCACGAGCATTTGCGTGAGGATGTTCGGCGCGCGCTCGCGGATGGCGGCAAGCCGCTCCCACGGGTCTTCCGAGAGAAACCGCATGGCGACATCGAAAGTTGCCCCGCCCCAGCATTCCAGCGAGAAAAGCTGCGGCAGACCGCTGGCGTAAGCGTCAGCCACCGCCACGATGTCATAGGTGCGCATGCGCGTCGCAAGCAGCGACTGGTGGCTGTCGCGCATGGTCGTATCGGTGATGAGCACGCGCTTCTGCGCCCGCATCCACTCCGCGAATGCTTTCGGCCCGAGTTGGTCGAACATCTGCTTGGCGCCGGGAAACGGCGCGCCGCTGATGCTGGGCAAAACCGGCTTCATCGCCTCGGCGGGCGGCTTTGCCCTGCCCTTCATTTCCGGATGCCCGTTGACGCTCACATCGGCGATGTAGGTCAGCAGCTTCGTCGCACGGTCCTGGCGCTTTTCTGCGGTGAACAGCTCCGGCGTTTCGTCGATGAAGCGCGTCGTGTATTCGCTGGCGGTGAATTTTGGATGGCGTAAAACGGCTTCGAGGAACGCGAGATTGGTGGCGACGCCCCGGATGCGGTATTCGCGCAAGGCGCGATCCATGCGCGCGATCGTTTCCTCCGGCGTCGGCGCCCAGGCCGTCACCTTCTCCAGCAGCGGATCGTAAAAACGCGTGACCACGGCGCCGGAATAGGCCGTGCCGCCGTCGACCCGGATGCCGAAGCCGAATGCGCCGCGATAGGCGGTGATGCGGCCGTAATCGGGGATAAAATTGTTCTCCGGGTTTTCGGTCGTGATGCGGCACTGCATGGCGTGGCCGTTGAGCCTGATCTCGGCCTGCTCCGGCACCCCGGTTTCCTCGAACTTGCCAATCTCCGCCCCCTCGGCGATGCGGATCTGCGCTTTCACGATGTCGATGCCCGTCACTACTTCGGTCACGGTGTGCTCGACCTGAATGCGCGGATTGACCTCGATGAAATAGAACGCGCCGGTGTCCGCATCCATCAGGAACTCGACCGTGCCCGCGCCGATGTAGTTCGTTGCAACGCCGATTTTCAGCGCCGCCTCGCACAGCGCCGCGCGCGTGGTTTCATCGAGGTAAGGCGCGGGCGCGCGCTCGATCACTTTCTGATGGCGGCGCTGGATGGAGCAGTCGCGCTCGAACAGGTGCACAAGGTGATTGTGGCGGTCGCCGAGCAATTGCACCTCGACATGGCGGGCGCGCCGCACGAGCTTTTCGAGATAAACCTCGTCTTTGCCGAAGGCCGACTGCGCCTCGCGCTTGGCGCTCATCACGGCATCGATCAGGCCCGCCTCGCCCTCGATGGGCCGCATGCCGCGACCCCCGCCGCCCCACGAGGCCTTCAGCATCACCGGATAGCCGACGCCAGCCGCCAGTCGCTTGATCTCATCCGCATCGTCCGGCAGCGGGTCGGTCGCCGGCATGACGGGCACGCCGACAGAGATGGCGAGGTTGCGGGCCGCCACCTTGTTGCCGAGCGTGCGCATGGTGTCCGGGCTGGGGCCAATGAAAATGATGCCTTCCGCCGCGCAGGCCTCGGCGAATTCCGGGCTCTCCGACAGGAAGCCGTAACCGGGATGGATGGCGTCGGCGTGCGCCTCCTTTGCCACGCGCAGCACCTCGTCAATGGAGAGATACGCCTCAATCGGCCCCTTGCCGCGCCCGATCTGATACGCCTCGTCCGCCTTGAAGCGGTGCAGCGAGAGCTTGTCCTCCTCCGCGTAAATGCCGATAGTGCGGATGCCCATCTCGGCGGCGGCGCGAAAAATACGGATTGCGATTTCGGAGCGGTTTGCGGCGAGCAGGCGCTTGATTTTCATGGGCGAAGTTCCAGAGACTGGATAACGGGGAATAACGAAAGCAATTGAGCATGAACGGTTTTGCTAAAAAAATCACCCTTCGTTCTGCCAATTGTCTGGGCAGAACAAAGGTATTACTCTTATTGCTTATTGGATTAACTTTTTTATCCAGCGCCAATGCCACCATCCTCATCGATTTAGAGGGCAACGCGGAACCCATGATGGAGCTTGATGGCAAGCAACCGGTGGCATGCGGCTTTCTGATCTCGGCGGAACCCCCGTGGGGCGGTAAGTATTCTTTAACAATCGGGCTGGTGGCGAGCCCGCCTGCAACGTTTCTGCGCGTGCGTCTTTTGCAGTTTGACGCTGAGGCGCGCCGCATGAAACTGGCGGCGCCGTTCGCGGAGAAGATAAGCTTTAAAAAAGGCGCTGACGCCCGCACGTGGGACGCAATCCCTACCCCGGCGGAGGGCGCGCAAGTCATGCATGCACTGATGGTTCACGGCCTCCAGCTTAAAGTAGAAGACGGACACGGAAGAATATTTGCATTTGGCGGCCCTCGCCCCATGCCGCAGAACGTGCGCGCGACCTACCTCAACTGCACCGGGGATATGTATCGGCAGGAGTGACGGCGGCAGCGCTGTCATCGCGAGGCGGCTGTAGCCGCCGTGGCGATCCATGGCCATTCCAAGCGCCGACGCTGGATTGCTTCGCTTCGCTAGCAATGACGCCAATGATGCTTCATCCGGTCTCTTTAGCGGAACCAACACGCACAAACCTCGTTTTCCTTAAAGAACCATTATGCAAGGAGGATACCGTGGCGAGTTCAACGATCCATCCAAACCATCAGCTGATTTCCAGCGAGGACGTCGAAGATACCGATGTTTACGGCGTCGACCGCGAGAAAATCGGCCAGATCGATCACCTGATGATCGACAAGATCACCGGCAAGATCAGCTATGCCGTTGTCAGCTTCGGCGGCTTTCTGGGCCTCGGCCATAGCCATTATCCCGTGCCATGGGCCGCGCTGAAATACGACACCAGCCTTGAAGGCTATGTCACAGGCGTTACACAGGACCAACTTCGCGACGCGCCAAGCTTCAGCGACGATAGCTGGCAAAACCGCGAAGGGGAAAAGCGGGTGTACGATTATTACCAAGTACCGCCATACTGGGCGTAATCGGTAACCGCGAACGGGCTCTTCGGAGCCCGTTTTTTATGGCGTACGCCGGATAAAAGTTCCGAAGGCGCGCGGCCCGTCCCCAACCTCGATCTCCCCGGTGATCTTCAAGGTCTTGGCGTCGATGACGCTCACCGTATTTGACTCCCAATTGGCCACGTAAACGGTGCGCCCGTCACGGCTGGAGGCAGCGCCCTCGGGATAGAAGCCGCCGCTGATGACATCCAGAGTCGCCAGCGTTTCCACATTGAACACGCTTATGCTGGAGGCGTATTGGTTGGTGACGAAAGCTCGCCCGCCCGCCAGCGCAACGGCGTACGGCCTCTCCCCGACCTTCACTGTCCCCACCACACGCCGCTCGGCAATGTCGATGACAGTCACATCGTTCGTGCCGACATTGGCCGTGTAGGCGCGTCGCCCGTCGTCGCTAATGGTGAGGCCGAACGGCCGTGCGCCGGTTTTGACTGCCGCCAGGGCCTGCATCGTCGCGGCGTCGATGATCGAGACCTGATCGCTATCGCGATCCGCCGAGAGCACGAGCGATCCATCCGGCGTCACCGCAACACCGGACGGGGATTGGCCAACCTGCGCCGTGCCGGTGATTTCCCCGGTCTCTGCATCAACCGCATGCACTTGCGTTGAATGCCAGGGCGCGACGAAAAAGCGGGGGCCGGAAGCGGCGGCGGCAATGCCGAGCGGCGCGTTCGGGATGTCGATGCGGCGCAACACTTGCCGGCTCGCCGCATCGACGACGGAAACGTAGTTGCCGTCAGGGCTGGCGACAAACACGCGCGATCCATCTGTGCTGACAGCCACGCCCGCTGGCTTGCCGCCAATGGGGATGGTCGCCATCACTGAGGCTTTGTCAAGATCGACGACGCTCACATCCTCGCTGATCTGGTTGACGATATACGCCTCGTCCGCAGGCGCTTGCTGCGCAAGAAACGTCAGCACAAATCCTGCGACAATAGCAGCCTTCACTGCGGTTCCTTGCGGCCATTTCCAGGTCGGAGGGCGCCGTTGCTCGGCTCACGCGCCGCCGCTGTGGCGCTGTCCAGATATGCGGTGACCGCATCCCTGAACCACTCCATGCCCTTCATGTGAATATCCGTCTGGCGGAACGGCATCTCGATGCCGTTCTCCCGGAACGACTTTACAATCGCGATCCGCAGGTCTGTACGAACTCCGAGCGACGCGTTGATGTTGTAAACGAACGCGTAAAGTTTGAAATGCAGCGCGTCGGAGCCGAAGTCCTCGAAATAAACGAACGGCGCAGGGTCGGTCATGATGTGCCCGTTGTCGCGCGCCACCTGCAGCAGCACCTCTTTCACCTTCGCCGGGTCACAGGAATAATCCACGCCGACGGGGATGATGATGCGGCCCATATTGTTGTGCAGCGTCCAGTTCTTCACCGTCTCGGTGATGAAATAGGAGTTCGGGACAATCACGTTGGCCTTGTCGAAGGTCTCGATCTCCGTCGAGCGCACGCTGATGCGCCGCACGTGCCCCTCCTCGCCGCCGACGACCACCCAGTCGCCCACCTTGATCGGACGCTCAGCGAGCAGGATGAGGCCGGAGACGAAGTTGGAAATCACGCTCTGCAAGCCGAAGCCGATGCCGACCGAAAACGCGCCAGCGATGATCGCAAGGTTCGACAGATCGAGCCCGGCATACGAAAACGCGAAAACGCCCGCCGCGAACACGCCGAGATAGCCGACGCCCGTCTTGATGCTGTCACGCGCGCCGCCTGACATGCCCGACGGCTTCAACACCTGCCGGTCGAGCCAGCTCTGGAAGAGTTTGGCCGCGAAATAGCCGACGATGAACACGATGAGCGAGGCAAGGATCGCCGCGATGGAAATCTGGGTGTTGCCGACCTGGAAACCGAAGAACAGGTTGCGCAGCCAGTCGAGCACGTCCTTCCAGTTAAAGCCCCACTGAAGCATGATGAGCGGAACGGCCAGTAGCAGGACGACAAATTTCAGAAATAGCGTTATGGGCAGCGCCAGTTGCTCGCGCCGTCGTTGATCGAAGCCGAAAGTCGCTTTCAGCCAGCGCCCCATGGCGGCGGTTTCATCCCCCATTGCCTGACCGAACGCATCGGCCCATACCAGCAGCAGGTAAACGATGACCAGCAGGCTTCCGGTCAGGATGAGCTGCGCGGAAATGAAACGCGCCAGCGGCACATAGCCAGTCAGCGCGGTGAAAAGGATGAGGATGGCGATGCCCCACATCGGCACCCGCAACGCGCCAAGCCAGTTGAGCTGGGGCGCGCCGTCGAT
>JBGSLP010000476.1:0-7197 GCA_041740655.1 Alphaproteobacteria bacterium | reverse complement strand
GCTTTTGCGCTCCTTGCTGCGGCTGTCGGTGTAGGCGACTTTCACATCTGCGAGCGTGGCGGCGTCGCGCGCCGCGCCTTTCCCATACTCGACTTCCAGAACGACATATTTTTCCTGTGAGCCGTAGACCTGGTTCATTTTCATGCTAACGCGATTGCCTTCGACTTTCGCCTCACGCCCCAGCGCGCGCAGCGGCTTGAATCCATCCGGGCATTCGATGATGATTTCTACGTCCTGACCAACCACAGAAAGAATATCGCCGAATTCCTTGTTAAAAATGTCAACCAACTGGTCGGGGTCCTCGATGAATGCGTGATTGCCGTCGCTGGCGGCCGCGAGCCGCAGCATCAGATCCTCGTTATAGCCGAGGCCGAGGCCGAGCGTGGTGACGGACACGCCGCGGCCACCCAGTTCACGGCCAAGCTTCTCCAGATCTTGCGGAGTTGACGGGCCGACATTGGCCTGTCCATCGGACAACAGAATAACGCGGTCGAAACGCCCCGGCGCTTTAAATTCTTGAAGCTCATATGCGCCCTGGGTCACGCCAGCGAAAATTGCCGTGGTGCCGCTGGCGGCAAGATTTTCGATGCGGCCGCGAATATCGTCGTAGTTCTCGAAACGCCTGCCGGGAATAAGCCGTTCGACCTCGTGATTGAACGACACGACAGCGACGCTATCCTTAGCCGAAAGCCGCCCGAGAGCGACGATCGCGGCTTCCTTCGCCTGGCTCATTTTTGGCCCCTGCATGGACCCGGATTTATCAATCACGAGCGCCACGTTAACGGGCGTTCTCACTCCCTCGGTCGCATAAGGCACGCCATTCAGACTGATGCGGACATAGGCGCGGCCAGCCTCTCCAGCGGGCAGAACCCCGTTTACCGGCTCGACGGAGAGCTTGACCTGACCTTCGCTTGCCCATGCGGCTCGAAAGGGTAAAGCAGTAACGGCGGCAAATAGTATAACAGCGGCAAGAACTTTAAGCATAATTGCAAGTCCTCCTTGACCAGTAACAATAAAGTCACATAGCGCCGAAGTGCGGCGGAACCTTGTCAGGTCGGCATGCGGTGCGGAGGCGCGTTAGCGGAAAGGAATTGATCGTCAAAAACATTTTGCCGTATACAGAATATCGGTTGATTTGCTGTCTGGTTCGCAGAGCCGACAATCCTTCGCCCCGGCTTTCAGAAAGAGCGCTTCGTCATGGTTTCCGTCACCTTCATCGAACACAGCGGCAAGACACACACGGTTGACGCCGATCCGGGTCAGACCTTGATGGAAACGGCGATCAAGCATGACGTGTCGGGCATCGTTGCGGAGTGCGGCGGCGCGTGCTCATGCGCCACCTGCCATGTGTATGTCGACGAGGCATGGCGCGAGGCGACCGGTTCTCCCAGCGAGATGGAGGAGGACATGCTCGATTTCGCTTTCGAGGTGCGCCCGGAAAGCCGCCTGAGCTGCCAGATACGTATCGCCGACAAACTCAACGGTCTCGTGGTGCGTATTCCCGAGCATCAGAACTAACGCGCGGCGCAGTTGATCAATCCCGAATGTTAGTCGAATTTGCGCGCTCTGTATAAGCTGAGGGTCGCGCAGCAAAGGATGTCGAAATGAGCTCCAGAGACCTCGTTCAAACGGATGCGCTGATCATCGGCGCGGGGCCAGTCGGCCTTTTCGCGGTGTTCGAACTCGGGCTGCTCGACATCAAATCGCATCTCATCGACATTCTGGATCGACCGGGCGGCCAGTGCGCGGAGCTATATCCGGAGAAACCGATTTACGATATTCCGGCGCTTCCGATCGTGACGGGCCAGGAACTGACCGACCGGCTGATGGAGCAGATCAAACCGTTTGGCCCGGGCTTCACGTTCAACGAGCGAGTTGAGACCATCAAGCGGCTTGAAAACGGCGAGTTTTTCGTCGAGACCGACGCAGGCAGCGCCTTTCAGGCCAAGGTGATCGTGATCGCGGCGGGCGGCGGCTCGTTCACGCCAAAGCGTCCGCCATTGCCGGGCATCGAGGGGTTCGAGGGCAAATCGGTCTTTTACGCTGTCCGGAAAATGGACGAGTTTCGCGGGCGCGATATCGTTATCGCAGGGGGTGGCGACTCCGCGCTCGATTGGACGGTCAACCTGCAGCCCATCGCGAAATCGCTGACGCTCATTCATCGCCGTAACGAGTTTCGCGCAGCGCCGGACACCGTGAACAAGATGCGCGCGCTCGTCGAGGCTGGCCAGATGAACCTCGTGATCGGTCAGGTGTCTGGCCTTAACGGGGCCGATGGCGCTTTGAGTAGCGTGACGGTGAAAGGCCCGGTCGATGGCAAGGACGCGGTTTTCGAGCTGCCCGCCGATCGCCTGCTCGCCTTTTTCGGCCTCACCATGAAGCTCGGCCCCGTCGCGAACTGGGGTTTGAACCTCAACGAGAACCTTATCGCCGTCGATACGGAGAAGTTCGAGACCTCCGAGCCGGGGATTTTCGCGATTGGCGATATCAACACTTATCCGGGCAAGCTTAAGCTTATCCTCTCCGGATTTCACGAGGCGGCTCTCATGTCGCAGCGCGCGCTGAAGGTTGTATACCCAGGTAAGAAGGTAGCGTTCCAGTATACGACCTCATCGTCCAGCCTCCAGAGGAAACTCGGCGTGGCCCCTGCGCCGGGAGAATAAATTCAGCCTAGTTGCGTCGCCGCCAGCCACCACTTTGGTCTTTCGCTGTGGATGATTTTTGCGGCCTCATTCGCCTGACCGGCGGTCTCGAACAGCGCGAAACAGGTTGGGCCGCTGCCCGATAGCCGTGCGAGCCAGCAACCCGGCAGCGTGGAGAGCCGCGCCAGAACTTCGTCGATCTCCGGGGCAAGACGGCGGGCGGGCGGCTCCAGATCGTTCCGGCTTGACAGCAGATATGAAGCCCAGCCGTTTGCGCGAACGCTTTCAATCAGTCGCTCCGCCGCCTCGTCAGACGTTTCCGCGTCATACGCCAAAGGCTTGGCGGCAAGCGCCGTGAAAACATCGCGGGTCGAAAGCTTGACGCCCGGATTGACGAGGAGAGCCGGATAGGATGGCGTCTCGGGCAAGTCCGTCAGCGCCTCGCCAACCCCCGCCATAAACGCCGTCGTTTGAGCAAGGCAAACGGGTACATCGGCGCCGACTTTCAGCGCGGCGGCTCTCAGCGCGGCTCTATCGGCCTTCAGATGCGGATTGGTGCGCATTATGGCGCGCATGGCGGCTGCAGCGTCTGCAGAGCCGCCGCCAAGCCCGGCAGCTACAGGAATGCGCTTGACCAGATCGAACCGGCCGGAAGCACACGCAGGATGGGCGACGTCCGGCTCCAGAATGCCCGCCATTAAAGCCGCAGCTTTTTCGATGAGGTTTGGGCCTTCGATGCTTTCCGCCATCGGCCCGGTCGTTAGCAGTTCAAAGCGCCCCGAGGGGGTGAAAGTGATGGTATCGCCAAAATCGGCGAAGGCGACCACGCTGCGGAGTTCGTGATACCCATCGGGGCGTTTGCCCAGCACTTCCAGCGTTAGATTGATCTTGGCCCTGGCGAATTCTGTGACGCCGCTCATGATCGCCGCGCGCGATGAAGACTTGAGGGCAGATCGATAACGTGGGTGCGGCGGAGGTGTGATCTCATCCCCGCGTTAAATCGAAGAACGTGGGAGAAATCAACCGCCGCTTAGGCCGATAGGTTGCCCGCTCAGAACTGCTTGGCCAGCGCCTTGGCGAAAACCCGCTCCGCGCGCGTCATCGTCGAAACCCAGTCCTGATTGAGAATCGCCGTCACGCCCAGAATGTTGTTCGATTTGGCGTACTGCAGCTTGCGCCTGATAGTGCCCAAATCCTCCGGTTCCGGGTTGAGTGTCAGGGCCAGGGACCATTGGAATTTCGCCTCGCGTCTGCGACCGACGCGCCAGAACGCATCGCCCAGATGATCGTTGATAACCGGGTCTTCCGGCTGCAACTCGACAGCGCGGTCAAGGTGCTTCACAGCCTGCTTGTATTGCCGCTGGCGATAATACGCCCAGCCAAGGCTATCGACAATAAAGCCATCTGCCGGTTTTAGCGCGACCGCCTTTTTGATCAGGCTCATCGCCTCTTTGATATTCATGTTCATATCGACCCATGAATAACCCAGATAATTCAACACCTGCGCCTGCTCGCCGTCCAGTTCCAGCGATTTCTTGAAATCGACCTCCGCCTTTGGCCACTGCTTCCAGCGCTCATAGGCGACTGCGCGATTGTAATAAAGCTGCGCAGCGCGGCGATCAGGCGCCGTTACTGCGTCAATCGCAATGGTGTAATATCTGACGGCGTCCTCGTATTTTTTCTCGCCGCGCAGGATTGTCCCCAAAGCCTGCAGGATTTGCAGGTTCTGCGGGTCGCGCACCAGAAGGCTCTTCAGCAACTCTTGCGCTTCCGGACTGCGCTCCAGCGTGTGCAACTGGAAAGCCTTTCGCATCTGCGCGCTGAACCATAGCGGCGAGTTTTCAGGCACTTTCTCAAAAGCGGAGGCGGACATTTCGTACGATTTGAACGCGTCATACAATTCGGCGAGGGTGTAGCGTGCGACGGAAAAATCCGGGTTCACCATCAGCGCAAGTTGCAGGTAGCTGAGAGCGAGATCCCCGCCCGCGCTGTCGGTCGTTAGCGCTTCGCCTATGCCGTAGAAAATCTCGGCGATCCCTTGTTTTGCGTTCGTCACCATCAGACCGGGAGCGCCGCCAAGGGCGATTTCGTCCAGCAAGGCTTTGGCGTTCGGGTTTGGCAAGGCGCGGGCGACGAGCGGCGCGAGAATTTTCTCGGCAAGCCCTCTATCCTGCGACGCGATTGCATGCCGGGCATAGGCTTCAGCGAGGCGGGGATTTCGCATGCTCCGCTTGTATGCGGCGGCGAACGCCGGTCTTGATGTCTTTGGCCGGCCGACGACGTCCGCCATCAACGCCGTGTGATACCGCTCGAAATACTGCGCCCATTCCTGCTTGGAGAGGCCATCCATGATCTTGAAAGCGTCGTTCGGCCTGTTCTTGGCGATCTGCACCCAGGCCCGCGCAATGGAGGCCGCCATGTCCGCCAGCGGCTCGCGGGTTTTATTCCTGAAGTAATTTTCCGACGCTTTGTAGTCCCCCCGATTGAACGCCTCAGCGCCGAGGAACATGCGGCCAAGCTTGTGTGCGGGTTCAACTTTGATCAGCCGCAACGCAAGGGTTTTAGCCTGTGCGCTGTCGCCGGTTGCGAGGCTAAGTTGAAATGCTTCCTCAAGAATGAACTTGTTGCCTGCATCGCGTTCAAGCGCCTCGCTGTAGAACCTTGCGGCCGCGTCGTTGTCCTTCGCGCTTCGGGCGACGCGGCCTGACAGGTAGCTGCCAAGAAGCGTGCTGTCGCCTCTGTCATCCTCCAGCATTTCGACAGGGCCGACGGACTTGTCCTTGATTTTCTTGTCGTCCTGCGCTGAGACCGGGAGAGTTGCAACGGCGACAATGGCGGCGGCTGCAATGAGGATTCTTGAGGGGTGCGTCAGGAAGGCGTTAAACACCGGCGTCTCCATAATAAGGCGAAGGGCTGCGAGGAGGCGAGCCTGTCATTACATCAAGGCTAGCACGCAACTGCGGCGAAATCATTGAGGAAAGCGCTCTGATGTCAGTTCTGTGAAAGCGGCCCGTGCGCCCCGCCCGGTCGGCCTGACGCAATCGCCCGGTGCAGCAATAGAACCGGCAGCAGGCCCAGCGCAACGATCATGATGGCAGCGCCAGCCGAGCGCTCGAACTGCTCCAGCGATGCGAAGATGTAAATCTGGGTCGCCAGCGTCTCGAAATTGAACGGACGCAATAGGAGCGTTGCGGGCAACTCCTTCATCGCGTCCACAAACACCAGCAGCGCCGCCGCTCCGACCGCTGGACGCAGAAGCGGCGCGTGGATTTCGAACAGGATGCGTCGCACGCTGGCGCCTAGCGTGCGAGCGGCGGAGTCGATATTGGGCGATAGTTGCTGATATCCGGATTCTACTGCGCCGATCGCCACTGCCAGAAACCGGACGCAGTACGCGAATATGAGCGCGAACACACCGCCCGAGAGCAGCAGCCCGGTCGACACCTCGAACTCGCGGCGCATGAAAGCGTCGACGCCGTTGTCGATGGCGGCAAAGGGAATCAATACGCCGAGAGCAATCACGGCCCCCGGCATCGCATAACCCAGCCCCGCGACGCGCACCGCCCCTCTGACCGCGTGCGATGGCGCAATGCGCGCGGCAAAACTGAGCGCCCACGCAAGCATCACCGTGCATGCCGCAGCAGCCCCAGCAAGGCCAAAGCTGTTCAGCGCCGTCCGCCAGAAAGCCGACCCAGCCGTTTCCTGTGGCGATGTGAAAAGGGCGTCTACAAGCACTCCCGCCGGTATCAGGAAGCCGAATAAAACCGGTAGGGCGCAGCCTGCCGCCGCGGCCCAGCCCCGCCACCCGGTGAGCGATTGGCGCTCCAAGGCGCGATAGCGGATAGATGTATGATGAAAGCGGCGGCTCATCCGACTGGCGCGCTCCAGCCCGACCAGCAGCAGCACAAACGCAATGACCACCAACGCGATCTGGGCCGCCCCCCCCAGATCGGAGCGTTGCAGCCACGTGGCGTAAACCGTGGCGCTCAAGGTCTTTACGCCCAGAAACTCCACGGCGCCGATATCGTTGATCGTCTCCATCAGCGCCAACGCAACACCGGAGGCAAGGGCAGGGCGCGCGAGCGGCAGCGCGACGGAGAAGAATACGTTTGCGCCTGATCGCCCCAGCGTCCGCGCGACTTCGAGCACGCAGACCGATTGCTGCAGGAAACTGGCGCGCGCGGTCAGGTAGACATAGGGGTAAAGCACGGCGGACAGGATGAATATGGCGCCGCCGGTCGAGCGCCACTCCGGAAACCAGTAATCGCGAGAATCCTGAAATCCGAACATTGCCCTCAGCGCGGACTGAAGCGGGCCGGTATAGTCGAGGAATTCCCCGTAGCAATACGCCGTGATGTAGGTCGGCATGGCAAGCGGGAGCACGAGCAGCCAGTCAAACGCCTGCCGACCGGGGAACCGGTACATGGTGACGAGCCACGCCGAGCCTGCGCCCGTCGTCAGCGTCAGCACGGCGACGCCCGCCATGAGGATGAGCGTCTGCCCCGCGGAATGCGGCAGCACGGTCGCCAGCAGGTGCGGCCATGCTCCGCCCGAC
>JBGSLP010000475.1:0-3496 GCA_041740655.1 Alphaproteobacteria bacterium | reverse complement strand
GTGGCGAGGCTCGCCGATGGTCAGGTCAATGGGCGGCGCGCCCGGTTCGATGCCATCGAGCGAGGCTCGCAACCGCGCGAAAGGCGACTGAATCTGGTCTAAATCAGCGATCATAAACGCTGATCTAAAGCCAATACGCTGCCTAGGCCAAGCCTTATTTCACCACCTCTCCGTGAAGGTGAATATCGAGGCCGTCCTGCTCCACCATCCGGTCGACGCGCAGACCGATGATCAGATCGATGACTTTCAGAATTATGAACGTGGCGAACGCCGACCAGGCAATTGTCGCCGCCGCGCCCCAAATTTGCTGGACGACCTGATCAGGATTGCCCTCCAGCAAACCTCGCGTGCCGCCAATCGCCTCCGCAGCGAAAACGCCCGTCAGGATAGTGCCGATCAGCCCGCCGACACCGTGAATACCGAAGACGTCGAGGCTGTCGTCATAGCCCAGCGCGCGCTTGATGCTCGTGCATGCCAGAAAACACCCCACGCCCGCCATCGCGCCAATTGCAAGCGCCGCCGCCGGCGTCACGAACCCCGATGCGGGCGTTATGGCGACAAGGCCCGCAACTGCGCCGGAAATAATGCCGAGCACGCTTGGCTGGCGGTAAACGATCCATTCTGCGAACATCCACGCGAGCGCTCCGCTGGCGGCTGCGATCTGCGTCACCGCCATCGCCATTCCGGCGGAGCCGTTGGCCCCGAGCGCCGACCCGGCGTTGAAGCCGAACCAGCCAACCCACAGCAGCGCCGCGCCCGTTACGCTGAGAATGAGGTTATGCGGCGCCATGTTTTCGACTCCAAAACCTTGACGGCGGCCAAGCACAAGCGCCGCGACCAGTCCGGCGATGCCCGAATTGATGTGCACGACCGTGCCGCCAGCGAAATCAAGCACCGGATTGTTGCTGAGAAAGCCGCCGCCCCACACCCAGTGAGCGACCGGCGCATAAACGAGGAGCACCCAAAGGCCGAGGAACCAGAGCAGCGCGGAGAATTTCATGCGATCGGCAAATGCGCCGCAGATCAGGGCGGGTGTTATGATCGCGAAGGTCATCTGGAAAGTCATGAAGACGCTTTCGGGGATCGTGCCGGTCAGACCCTCTTTGGTCATATGAAGCAGCAGGACCTTGTCGAAGCCCCCGATATACGCGTTGAACTCGCCGCCATTCGAGAAGGCGAGGGAATATCCGAGCACCATCCACAAAACGCTAACGAGGCACGCGGCGGCAAAACTCTGCATGACCGTGGAGAGCACGTTCTTCTTCCGCACCAGCCCCGCGTAAAACAGGGCAAGTCCTGGCACTGTCATCATCAGAACGAGTGCGGTCGATGTGAGCATCCAGGCGGTGTCTCCGTTGCTGAGAGCCGTCTGAGCGAAGGCGGGGACGGGCAGGAACACGAGGAAGAGCGCGAGGAAAACGGGAAATGCATTCTGGCGCAGTTGCATCATCAGTAACTTATCCATGAGAGAGAACGGCGCGCGCGACGGTTGATCCCGTGCGATTTGCCTGAGACGAACACGGCCCGGAAGAGTATCTCCCGGGCCGTGGCGGCGAACGCATATCAGTCAATCAAGCTTGTCGATGCGCGTTCGCTCCTTTTGCGTTAAACGTCGCGATTACATGTTGTAAGCGCGTTCGCCATGCTCGGAGATGTCCAGACCTTCGCGCTCTTTCTCTTCCGAGACGCGCAGGCCGAAGATGACAGCGATCACACTGAAGACTGCAAGCGAACCGATCGCAGACCAAGCGACGGTGACAAGCACGCCCTTCAACTGAGCCATCAACTGGGTCATCATGTCGTAAGCTGCGGCATCGCAAGTCGTGATGTCGCCGTCTTTCGCGCAAGATGCGTAATCAACGATACCAGCGCCGCCCAGAGCCGGGTCGACGAGGATGCCTGTCATGATCGCGCCAAGGATACCGGCGACGGCATGGATGCCGAACACGTCGAGCGTGTCGTCATAGCCAAGCGCGCTCTTCACTGCGGTGCAGAAGAAGAAGCAGACGGCGCCTGCCATCAGGCCGAGCACGATAGCGCCCATTGGGCCAGCAAAGCCGGACGCCGGGGTGACCGCCACGAGGCCGGACACGATACCCGAAGCCAGACCGAGCAGGCTTGGCTTACCCTTGAACAGCCATTCGATCAGCATCCAGCTTACGCCAGCGGCTGCCGTAGCGGTGAAGGTGTTCGCCATGGCAAGACCGGCATACTCGTTCGCTTCGAGGTTGGAGCCGCCGTTAAAGCCAAACCAGCCCACCCAAAGGAGCGCTGTGCCGACCATGGTAAGCGTCAGTGAGTGTGGAGGCATTGGCTCTTTGCCGTAGCCGATACGACGTCCGATCAGGAGAGCGCCCACGAAACCGGCGATGCCGGCGTTGATGTGAACGACAGTGCCGCCGGCGAAGTCGAGGGCGCCGAAGGACCAGATCAGACCGGCGACGACTGGAGCTTCAGGAGCATTGGCGATGCCGGATGGGCCAGGCCAGTACCATACCATGTGGACCAGTGGCGCATAAACGAGCGTTGGCCAGAGGATAGCGAAAATGACGATTGCGGAAAATTTCATGCGCTCTGCGAAAGCGCCAATGGCGAGAGCCGTGGTGATGGCGCAGAACGTGGCCTGGAAACAGATAAAGATCAGTTCGTGGATAGCGATGCCGACAGAGAACGACTCGACTTTGCTAGGAATTTCAACGCCAGCCAGGAAGGCTTTGCTCAAGCCGCCGAAGTAGGAGTCGAAACCTTCAGGTCCTGTCGTGAAGGCGATGCTGTACCCCCAGCAGAACCAGACGAGCAGCGCAATACACTGAATCGCAAGGATCTGCGTGAGCATGGACAGCATGTTCTTGCTGCGGACCATGCCGCCGTAGAACAACGCCAGACCAGGAATGGTCATCAGGAGAACGATGATCGTCGAGACCATCATCCAGGTGTTATCGCCCTTGTTGACGGTCAATTCAGGCGCCTTCAGCGCTTCCTGAGCCCAGGATGGCTCTATCAGCATCGCCGCCGCGACAAGGGTCGCAACGGAGAAAACCATTAAACGATTCATAAACTGCATATGACAAACCCCATGTGATTTAGAGTGCGGCGGTATCCGTCTCGCCGGTGCGGATACGGACCGTTTGTTCGATGGGCGTGACGAAAATCTTGCCGTCGCCGATCTGGCCGGTTTTCGCCATGGACGTGATCGTATCCACGACGCGGGTGACAGATTCGGTAGGCACGGCGATTTCCAGTTTCAGCTTGGGCACAAAAGTCACTTCGTATTCAGCGCCGCGGTAGATTTCGGTGTGGCCTTTCTGGCGTCCGTAACCCTTCACCTCGGTCACTGTCAGGCCTTCTATGCCAATCTCGTCCAGCGCCTTACGCACTTCTTCGAGTTTAAAAGGCTTGATGATAGCGATGACCATTTTCATAGTACTCTCCATTCCTCCTGATTTTTGGAGCCCAGCTTGACGGCCGCTGAACCACGCCCCTTAGAAAAAGTGAA
>JBGSLP010000474.1:0-6288 GCA_041740655.1 Alphaproteobacteria bacterium | reverse complement strand
CAATGCCTCGACCGTCGCGCGGCATGCCGCAACGAACGCGGGCTTCAGCACCAGGTCCTCTGGCGGATAGCCCGAGATGAACAGCTCGGAGAACACGACGAGGTCGGCGCCAAGCGCCGCCGCTTCAGTCCGCGCCTGTCGCGCCAGCGCCGCATTGCCCGCCAGATCGCCGACGGTCGGATTGAGTTGCGCCAGCGCGATTTTCAGAACGGCGTTCAATGGAGCGGCCATAGAGGTGGTCAGCTTTCAACAAGCCGGCGATGTTTTGCGCGGATTGTATCAAAGTGCTGGTTGATGTCCGCGCAGGTCTCGGCTTTGTAAACCATGCCGCGATTGATGAAATATTTCCACTTGAGTTTGCTGGTGGTCGCCAGTTCGCGCGGAGTGACCGCCATGAGCTTTTTCATGGATGAGGTTTCCGTGATCTTGTCCGCAAAGATGACATCGGCCCACGCGGCTTCGGCATCCTCGCGTTTGATCAGGCTGCGCTCGATCGCCGTTTTCACCATGTCGATATACGCAAACTGAACGAACCCGGAGCAGATGAACTCGGCGGGGGAGAATTTCGTGCCCTTGGTCAGGTATTCGCTGACGGTCGGAGCCACGCCTCGCATGCGCGGCAACATCCGGAAATAGAGCTTTTTCGTCGTGCGCGTCGCGAGCGCCATCAGCATGCTGAAGTCGTAATCGTCGTTGTCGATGAAATGCAGCATCCGGTTTGCCGCCATGCGGCGCAGCGGCTTTGACGACCAAGGCGCCTCCAGCCGCTTGATGCCGACGACGAAATCCGGCGGCAGCTTCACGTCCTGATAGATCTTGGTCGGCGCGACGATCTCCGTCAGCGTTTGCAGGTCGACGCCGCTCATGGAGGTCTCGATCAGGAAGGTGTGGTCGATGCCGTGCCCGTCATGCGGCGTCTGAAAGACCATGGCGCAATGCGCGAAGTCGGATTTATCGAACACATTGACGAACCAGGAGAATATGCTGCCCAGTTTCGTCATGAGCACGATGTCGCCGGCCTCCAGATAGCCAGCGTCTTTAAACTCCTTGACCGTTTTCGGCCATACGCCGTCGTCTTCGGGTTCGAAAAGCGCGCCCATCTTGTCTAGGAACGCTTCTGGCCCGGGGCGCTCGGCCGCCTTGCAACCGGCGTTTATCTTCGCCTTGTCCAGCGCCTCGCCGACCGTTTTTTCCATGATCGGAGGTGTCGGCAGGGACGAGGAAACGTGCGCTTTCATATCAACACCCTCCGAGGTTCGCGGCGCCAAGCTTTAGTCCTAACGGCGCCGCCGCGCAAGGTTAGCCCGTCTTGTCGCGCCGGAGCCTTTCAGCAACGAGGAACGCCAGCTCAAGCGCCTGATCGGCGTTGAGGCGCGGGTCGCAATAGGTGTGATAGCGGTCCGACAGATTTTCGTCCGTCACGGCGTTGGAGCCGCCCGTGCACTCGGTCACGTTCTTGCCTGTCATCTCGACATGCACGCCGCCGGGATAGCAATCCTCAGCCTGACAGACGTCGAAAAAGCCCTCGACCTCCTTCATGATGGCGTCGAACGGGCGTGTTTTGTAGCCGCTGACGGCCTTGATAGTATTGCCGTGCATCGGATCGCAGGACCAGACAACCTTGGCGCCCTCCGCTTTCACCGCCCGCATCAATCCGGGGAGATGTTCGCCGACTTTGTTTGCGCCGAAACGGCAGATCAGCGTTAGGCGCCCGGCCTCGTTTTGCGGGTTGAGCATCGCGATCACGCGCATCAATTCATTGGAGGTCATCGACGGTCCGCATTTAACCCCGATCGGATTTTTCACGCCGCGCAGATAGTCCATGTGCGCGTGATCGAGTTGGCGCGTGCGATCGCCCGCCCAGAGCATATGCCCCGAGGTCGCATACCAGTGGCCGCTCGTTGAATCCACGCGGGTGAACGCCTGCTCGTAACCGAGCAGCAGCGCTTCATGGCTGGTGTAGAAGCTCGTCGTGCGCAGTTGATAGGTGTTCTCCGGCGTGATGCCGCACGAGCGCATGAATTCAAGGCTGTCGCTGATGCGCTTGGCGAATTCCTCGTAACGATGCCCGGCGGGGCTGTCCTTGAGGAAGTCCAGCGTCCACTGATGCACGCGGTCGAGATTCGCGTAACCGCCGGTCGCAAAGGCGCGCAGCAGGTTCAGCGTCGCCGCCGACTGCCTGTACGCCTTGATCATACGCTGCGGGTCAGGCACGCGGGCCTCTTCCGTGAACGCGATGTCGTTCACGATATCGCCGCGATAGCTGGGCAGTTCGCGTCCGCCTTGCGCTTCCATGCCCGACGAGCGCGGCTTGGCGAACTGGCCCGCAACCCGGCCGATTTTCACCACCGGCCCGCCGCCCGCATAGGTCAGCACCACCGCCATTTGCAGGAAAACGCGGAAGAAATCGCGGATGGTTTCCGCGCCATGCTCGGCGAAGCTCTCGGCGCAGTCGCCGCCTTGCAGGACGAAGCCATGACCGTCGGCAACCTGGGCGAGCTCGGCTTTGAGCGTGCGCGCCTCACCTGCAAAAACGAGCGGGGGAAATGTTGCAAGCTCCGCCTCGGCAGCAGCCAGCGCCGCTGCATCCGGATAAACCGGCGCCTGCTCGATAGGTCTTGACCGCCAGCTTTGAGGTGACCACTCGTTACTCATCGAAAAACTCCAAAATACGATGCGCGGGTTTTCAGCTTTCCGCGCGCCGCCTTACTGTCAAATGTGGCGAAGTTATAAGCGATGAGGTTGGCCGTGACTACCCATGCATTTTGGATATTTCAAACCCATGCAATTCGACGATGACGCCGTTCCGCAACTGACGCTAGACCTGCGCGGCTTGCGCTGCCCGCTCCCGGTTCTCAATACGACGAAAGCGATTTGGACTTCGGCGGGGTGTTTTGAGCATGGAAATACGTGGATCGCGACGTGAAGTAATAGTAGAAAATATGACACTCATTATGCTGTCGTTGGCAACCGCCCAAGATGTGTGGCGATTTGTAAGCCCGCAAATATCGGACTGCTCTGATGCGTTCAACCTTTGTTGCCATCTGCGCCACCCTCTATGGTCTGTTGTTTATAATTCCCTCGTGGACTGACGCGCCCGAATGGCCAACAGGATTAACCATTTGGGACAGCGACCCATTCACGCAGAATTTGGATAAGGCAGCGCGTAGCTCAGAACTAAGCACAATCGTCAGAGCCAAGCTTCCATCATTGCAACACGCTTATGAAAAAGCGCCGAAACTTCTTCAACGATATCTGGAAGGGAGTCCTGCCTGGAGAGTGGAGGTGCGAAATGGCGGATACTGGGAGGCTTGGCGCCGCATTGAGGTTGGTACACAATGGAAGTTTGGCCCAGGGTATGGCAAATACGATATATATTTAAATCCCGAAAGAAAGCTCAAAACTGATTTCAGAGTTTTCGTCGGAATCAATTTGCAAGGCAATACTTTTATGCCCACCCCATGCACGGGGCTGATATTTGGCGAACGTATAAAGTTAGAAGTTGATGCAGAGTCGACGTCTATGCCTTATCCATTTAATCAAGGCCCACCTTACTATTCTAGTTGTGTAACAATAAAACAGGTTAATCTTGTAGTCAAAGTGAATCAGTTTTCTTATAAGCCTGCGCGAATTTTTACAAATTTAACCATTGAAGCCTTGGAAGAAGAGTTTGAGTCTCTAGCTGCGGTTTTGAGCAATAATAAATCCCTTGAGAGTTTCGTTGATTCCCTTGGCTACAATCAAAGGCCTGGTTTGGCGCTTCGTAAGGCAAGATTCGGAAGTGGGATGTACAGCACCCAAGCTTATGTTAACCCCGGGGAGCCGGGCGCGGTCTACCTCAAGGCTTTTGAAATTCCAACAAATCGCCCGCTTTGGGTTGACGAACTAGGGGCCAGAAAAGAGAGAACCGGATGGTCGAAAAATCCTGAAATGACGTTCTATGCAAATGACTTTTTTCCACGCATATCGGAAGAAAATGGTTTGAACGTTCGCTTGGAAGTTTGGTTTATTCCCGACAGCGGCTTGCCCGAACGGAAGCTTATCGAGAATCAATTTGAAATGATGCAGTCAATTTTTTGAAATGCGATCTTCAGAATTAGATCTGGGGCGACTAAAAGATGTCGAGCTGACGCTCGACCTACGCGGGTTGCGCTGCCCGCTCCCGGTTCTCCGTGCGGCGAAGGCTATGCGAACGGCGGCGCCCGGCGCGATTGTCGAGGTGCTTGCCGACGATCCGGGCTCGCCCGCTGACTTCTGGGATTTGTGCGCCGCCCAAGGCTATCAGCTTGTCGGCGAGGGCGAGGAAAACGGGTTTTTCCGGTTTTTGATCCGCCGTTGACGCTTTGACGCGGGCGCGACCTGTTTACGACGTTTGACGTTGCATGTGGCGAACTCGACGTGGGCGCGTCCGCCGGGTTGCATCCTGACGTCGGGATGGTAGATATGCATTCAATCAATGCGATGGTCTGGCGACGTTTTCGCCGTTCGGGAGATTATGGACAGCGCACATGCTTGACGCGAAAAAGGCGCTGAAAGACACCGCGCGCATAGTCAACATTTTGGCCGTCTTGTCGGTCGCTGTTCCACTTCTGCTCTATGCGATCGCCGCCTGGTTTTCTTACCACGCGCATTTTGTCGACGCTCAGCGCCGCCTGGAAAGCACCGCTGATGTCGTGCGTGAGCACGCGATTAAAGTGTTTGACACCCACCTCCTCACCACTCTGACCGTCAACGAGATATTGCGCGGCATGAGTGAAGATCAAATTCTAAGTCGTCAGGATGAGATCAATCGCCGACTTAAAAATGTGATACAGGGGTTGCCTCAGATTCAAGATGCATGGGTTCTAGATCTGAAGGGCTTTCTTATCGCCAACACTTTTGCAGCGCCACCGGGGCGCGATTATTCCGACCGTGAGTATTTTAAGGTTTTTCAAAGTGGAGCAAAAATTGTCCCGGAAACGTATCTTGGCGGCCTTCTGAAGGGTCGCTTTGAGGGCAGTATTTTCTTCACCGTAGCTACTGCTCGTCGCGACGCTAACGAGAATTTTGCAGGCGTGATAAGCAGCTCCGTCAATCCCGGGTATTTTGGCGACTTTTACAAGCAGGTCGCTGAAACGGGGTTTAGCGCCGTTTCGCTCTTCCGGGAAGACGGCGCTATACTGGCTCGCTTTCCCGGCAGTCATGAAAATCTGCTCAACTATCCGAAATGGACAATGCTGACGGAAAAAGTCAGCGCTAATCCGCGAGAGGGTTTTCTCGACGGGGTCAAAACAATCGATGGCGTCGAGCGGCAGGTCGCTTACAGCCGGGTTACCGGTTACCCGGTGTATGTAACGGTCAGCATGAACCGCAGCACGATCATCGGCGCGTGGCTCGAACAGATGACCACATGGGCGTTAATCGTGCTGCCCGTCATATTCGCGCTCCTTGGGCTTAGTCTGGTGGCGCTGCGCTATACCCGCAAGGAAGCCGTTGCGCTGGAGCGCCTGCGCCGTGAGATGTCGCTGCGTGAGACCAGCGAGGCGCAGCTTCGCCAATTGCAGAAGATGGAGGCCATCGGCCAACTGACCGGCGGCATCGCCCATGATTTCAACAATCTGCTGACCATCATCATCGGCAGCCTGAACCTCATGCAGCGGCGCATGGCGCGGGGCGAGACGGACGTTATTCAGTTCGTTGATGGGGCCATGGATGGCGCAAAGCGCGCCGCGACCCTCGTTGCGCAATTGCTCGCCTTCGCGCGCAAACAGCCGCTGGAGCCGAAGCCGACCGATGTAAACCGGCTGCTCACGGGCATGTCGGACCTCCTGCAACGGACGCTCGGTGGTCAGGTGATGGTGGAAACCGTGCAGTCCGGTGGACTTTGGCTGACCAACATCGACGCCAACCAGCTCGAAAACGCCCTGATCAATCTCGCGGTCAACGCGCGTGACGCAATGCCCGATGGCGGCAAACTCACGCTGGAGACGGCTAACACCTATCTGGATGACGAATACTGCGTCACACATGCAGGGCTGACCGCTGGCCAGTATGTCGTGATCTGCGTGACAGACACGGGCGCAGGCATGCCGCCGGAAGTAGCCGCCAAGGCCTTCGAGCCGTTTTTCACCACCAAGGAAAGCGGTCGTGGAACGGGGCTGGGGCTCAGTCAGGTTTATGGTTTCGTCAAGCAGTCGAACGGCCACGTCAAGATTTACAGCGAGATCGGCCACGGCACGACGGTCAAAATCTACATGCCGCGCTATATCGATAGCGTGGCGAGCGCCGAGGTGAAGCGCGAGACGTCAG
>JBGSLP010000473.1:0-2595 GCA_041740655.1 Alphaproteobacteria bacterium | reverse complement strand
TGCCGAGCGCCCCGCCCGCAATAACCCGGAGAAAGCCGTCCCCGGCAAGAAGGCCACCGAGCGCGCCGCCGAGAAAGCCAAGAAGGCCGAGGACGCAGCCGCCGAGGCCGCTTAAGCCCACATGGCCGGGAGCGACAAGTCGCTGGTGCTGCTGGGCCATATCGGCCCGGCGCACGGCCTCAAGGGCGAGGTGCGCATCGAGACTTACACGGGCGAGCCGCAGAATATCGCGTCTTACGGGCCGCTGACGAGCGAGGATGGCTCGCGAAGTTTCGAGATCGTTGCGTTGCGGCCCGTGAAGGGCAGCGCCGTGATCGCCCGGCTGAAGGGCGTCAGCGATCGAACAGCCGCTGAAGGCTTGCGCGGTGAGAAGCTCTACGTGCTGCGCGAACGCCTGCCCGCGCCCGGCGAGGACGAATTTTATCACGCGGACCTGATCGGGCTGGCGGCCATCGACGCTGACGGCGCTCGCATCGGCGAGATCGTCGCCGTGCAGAATTTTGGCGGCGGGGATTTGCTCGAAATCCGCCTCGACGCCACGCGCAAGACGGAATACGCGCCATTCACCGAGGCTTTCGCGCCCGTGATCGACATCGCAGGCGGCACTGTAACCGTGATTTTGCCGAAATTGGAAGAAACCCCCGACGGCGAGAACTGAGCGGCGTTTGCCGCCGCTATTTATCCATCGTCGCGATGCGGGTTTTAACCGGCGCGCGCTTCATCAACTCATCAATGCGAGCGCGCTCTTTCTTGTAGTCCGCCAGCATGCGGCCCTGAAGCTGGCGGCTGCGCGGCACGTGCACCGACAACGGGTTCATGTGGCGGTTGTTGACCAGAACCTCGTAATGCAAATGCGGCCCGGACGATAACCCCGTCGTGCCCACATATCCGATGATCTGCGCCTGCCGCACCTTGGCGCCTTTGACCATGCCGGGCGCGAAGCGCGACATGTGGGCGTACGCGGTTTTATAACCGTTGTTATGTCGTATGCGAATGTAGTTGCCGTACCCGCCCTCGCGGCCCGCCACCTCGATCACGCCGTTACCGGCCGCAAAGATGGGCGTTCCCGTTGGTGCGCCCCAGTCGACGCCGGTGTGCAGTTTTCGGTAGCCAAGCAGCGGATGCCGCCGGAAGCCGAAGCCCGATGTGAGCCGCCCGGCCTTGATCGGCGTGCGCATCAAGAATTTTTTCGAGTTCGAGCCCTTCTCGTCATAATAATCTGTAAGGCCGTCCGGCGTGCGGAAACGGTAATAGCCCTGCGTCTCGCCGCCGATAGTAAACGCGGCGTATAGCAACTCGCCTGGTTTCTCCTGCCCGTTCTCGTCCAGCACCATCTCATAAAACAGCTCGAAGCCGTCGCCGGTCTGCACACGCAGCTTGTAGTCAACGTCGTATGAGTGAATCCGCAGGAATTTGTTGATGAAATCGGTCGGCAAAGCCTCCGCCCGGGCGGCCTGATAAGCGCTCAGGTACACCGTCGAGCGCTGCGGATAGTTGGATGAAAGTTCCTCGGTATAGCCGGGAAGCTCGACCGGCTCGTCGCTCAGGCCATATTCGCCCGCCGCGTTCCGTTTAACTGTGAGGATCGGCTGCCCAGCCTGAAAAAGGCTGATTTTGAGAGGCTCTTTTGGCGCGGCGATGTCACCGTCGCTGTCGAGAACGGTGTAGCGAAGTTCCTGGCCCGCTTTCAGCTTTGAGCCGCCGAGCTTTGTCGAGATCACTTCGGCAATCGCCGTTGTCTGCCAGCTTTCAGCGCCGATCGCCTTGATGACGCCGGGTAAAGTATCCGACGACTTCACGATAACTGAACGCGTGATCACGTCATCCTCGGCTTCGGTCTCGTAATCGAGCGACTTCGCCGCGATGGTCACGCCCTTGAGATGGACGATGGCTTGCGCTGCAGGCGCTTCTTCCGTCCCGGCCGCTTCGGCGCCGCCCTCCGCAACGGTTTCCTCAGGGAGAATGGCCGGACGCAGGTTTGCTTCGCTTTCGGCGTAAAGCGCATCCGCCTCCGCGACGAAGCGCTCTATGTCATCGTTAGAAATTTCCTGCCCGTCCTCCTCCGGCAGGAAGCCGCCAGCCAGATCGAAAACGCGGGCCTCTACGCGCGGGTCGGCGACGGGCGCAAGTTCCTCGGCCTCGACTTCCTTGCGCGGCGATGATTGCGTGTCGCTTCCATAGAGGTCGATTGGATTGAGTACGGGGATCGTCTCGGCGTCAGCGGGTTTCTCCGTCGCAAGACTGGCGACAAGCCGCGCATATTGCTTGATCTGGATGAATTCCCGCGAATTGCGGCGCTGGACGACAGAATCCTGAATTGTGTGGCGGGTTGTGAGGCCTTTTGCCGTAATCGTGATGCGATCGGTTTTACGCCCGAGCTCCGCCTCGTCCTCGTTAATGACGATGCCGGACTGCGTCGGCTGCATCGCCTTCAAGCCCTCGCGGCGGATCGAGGAGATCATGCCGCTGCCATCCTCGATGTTCATCGAGGCGTACATGACGACCCCGATGACGGCAAGGCCCGACGCGCCGATGATGCAGGTCGAGATGAGCCATTTGAGGCGGGACACGAAGCGGCGGCTATCCGTTTCGCCG
>JBGSLP010000472.1:0-4580 GCA_041740655.1 Alphaproteobacteria bacterium | reverse complement strand
CAGATCGAGCGCCTTGCCGTCTCCTCGCTCCTCCGATTCCATCGCGAGCGCCGTCAGGATGACCGCGCGGCGACGGTCGCACGTCTTGCGGTCCATGACCCGGTTCGCCTTGGCGACGCCGAGCGTTGCAAGCGCGCCAGCCCAGTCCCGCGCCTGACATTGATGCTCGAAAAGCGCCGTGACCGGCCAGGGGAGCGCCGGATTGATGCGCATAGCCTGTTCGACATAGAGCCTTGCCGCCTCAAGCTGACCTTCACGTTTCGCTTCCAGAAACAGACCGCGCAGGCCCAGCATCTTGGTGTCGGGGTCATCGAGCATGCCCGCGAAGATACGCTGCGCGCCCATCCGGTCGCCGCTCAACTGCGCAGCCTGCGCGCGCAGGAGGCGCGTCAGCGGCTTGTTGGGCACGAACCTGTTGGCGATCGCCGCGCATTTGGCGGCCAGCGCCTCATCGCCAGCGCCCGCCGCGAAAATGCCGTCCTGTAGCGCCTTGAAGCCCTTGCGGCGGCGGCGCATCTGCATTCGCAGAGCCAGACGCCGGGGGCCGTTGACGATTGTCAGGATCAGCGTGGCGAGAAGCCATAGCCCGGTCAGCGCCAGCAGCAGCAAAATCACGGCCTGAAAGACGCTGGTTTCGGCTTCATTGCCGAGCCAGTTCACCGTGACGGTGCCCGGATTATCGGCGAACCATGCGAGCCCAATGGCGGACGCTGTCAGCAGCGCAAGGAAAATCAGCAAGCGGATCATTGGCTGGCCCCTTCCGTTTTGAGTGAGGCGAGCAATTTTGCCTCGATCGCGTCGAGCGCGGCGTCGGCGTCAGCGCGCGCCTTGGCGTCAGCGAGCCACGGTTGCAGGATGACAGCCGCCTCGCCTTTCAGCGTCTCGGCTTCGCGGGCGGCGGCGCCGACATCTTTCGCACGCAGACGTGTTTCCGCGCGCGCCAGCACGGCCTCCAGCGTATCCCCGCTCACCTCGCCGGTCGGGCGGATGCGCACGACTGACTTAGCCTCTGTCCAAAGCCGTGAGGCGAATGAATCATCGCCCTTGCCCTGTTCAGCCTTGATCGCGGCTTTCGCCAGCGGTGTGAACGCTTTTTCAAGGGCTTCGGGAGTTTTGATCCCGGTCTCGCGATGCGGCTGCAATGCCGTCAGATCGGCGTCGGGCGCGCCAAGCCTTGCGACGGCGTCGAACTCGGCGACATACGGCCGCCCGGTGGCGATGGCGCGGCGCAGGTTGTTGAAGGTCACGGCGAGCGCGGTCGCGGCGACCGAGGATTTCTGGTTGTTCTGGGTGCTGGCGACAGCCGCAAGCTGGCTTTCAAGCGCCAAGATGCGCGCCTCGAACGGCTCAATCGCCGACCTGATTGCGCCATTATCAACTCCGGCGGAGGGCGTTGCGCCGCTGGCCAGCCTGCTCTCAAGAGCCGCAAGCTGCGCTTGCAACGCCGTCACGGCTTGCTGCGTCTGCGCGCTTTTTTCCTCGATCGGGCCAAGGTCAGCCGACACCGGCGCGGCCCCTGATTTTTCCAGCAATGCGATCCGCCCGGACGCCTGACCGATCTCGGCGCGCAAGTCCTCGGCGGTGACGCCGTTCAGAACCGTGATCCTGTCGCGGAATTTATCGAGGCCGTAAAATGCAGCCACGAGAGCGATCACGCCGCCCGCCAGACCGGCGAGCAAATGCGTGACAAGCAGCGCAGCGCCGGGTTGACCGCTTTTCACCTTCGGAGGCTCGGCGCGATACTGGGTCTCGCTTTCGGACGCCTCGGTCTCGTCGGGCGCCGCATCCGCCTTGCTGAAATCATCGGGCGACGGCAAGGTTTTCCGCTCGGTTTTCTCGCCCGGAACCTCGGTCGCCTGCAGGTCGAGCGTGATGCGCGGGCGCTTGTCCGGGCCGGGGGTGAGTTTTACGTCGTCGGTCTCGTCTGTCATGCTGGGTGCCTGCTGATGGCGTTGGCTGTTCGATCTCGAAAGCCTACTCTTAAGCCATTATGCTTTAACAATAGCTTCTTGGCTGAAATTTTTCAGCCCGCTATTTTGGGAGCAATGCGAGCAACCCGTCAACGCTGGGGACAGCGGCGACATGAATGGCGCAGCCAAGGCCCTCAAGCGGCGCGGCAGCATTAGCTGATATGCAGTAGGCCGGGATGCGAGCAGCTTCATCCCCCAGCCCGGCGCTTTCCAGCATGCGCCGGTAAGTCTGTGCGGTGCGCGGCGACATCAGGATCACGCCATCGAGAGCGCCAGAGCGGAGGGCGAGCGCGGCGTCGGCTGGCAAGGTCTGGGCGGGTCTGGCACGGTAAGCGACGAATTTGCGTAACGTCACTCCAATCGCGGAAAGCGCCGCCTCCATATCAAACGCCGTTACGTCCGCGCAGTAATAGGCAATGGGGCTTCCGGCAGGCCTCAGCGCACCGATTAGCGGCGGAATGCTGGCGGCGTCGCCGGAGGCTTCGCGAACGTCCACGAAGCCAAGCGAGCGGGCGAGGTCCGCTGTCCCTGAGCCGGGGCAGTAGAGCGGGAGGTTCAGCGCCTGATCCGGCCAGCCGGATCGCTGAATGGCGCGCAGGGCGTTTTTGCTGGTCACGATGACCGCGCTGGCGTCGCCTGGTGGGGGAATGGGCAGAAATTCGATGTCGAGAAGCGCCGCGATGATCGCCTCGTGCCCCATGGCGGCAAGGCGCGCTTCAAGGCCTCCCGCGTCATAGGCGGCGCGGGTGACCAGCAGGCGCATCAGGCCGCTTTGGTGAAAAAGTCCGATCCGGCGCGCCCGAGCAATTCGGCGGCGGCGTCCTCGCCCATGGCGGCCGCATCAGATGCGAGGCCCTCGCGCGATGTTTCATGGCACTCGACGCCATCGGGCGTCAAAATCTGCCCGCGAAACGAGATGCGATCACCGTCGAGGATCGCGAGCCCGGCTATCGGCGTACGACAGGAGCCGTCGAGCTTGGCGAGAAATGCGCGCTCGGCGTAGAGGCGCAATTCGGTCTCGCGATGATTGATCGCGTCGAGCATGCGCCTCGCATTGGCGTCGTTGCTTCTGGCCTCGATGCCGATTGCGCCCTGTGCGATGGCGGGCAGCATGTCGTCTTCGGCGATCAGTGCGGTGATCTCGTGCTCAAGTCCAAGGCGGCGCAGACCCGCGCAGGCGAGCAAAGTCGCGTCCACCGCGCCCTCGCCAAGTTTACGAAGTCGGGTCTGGACGTTGCCGCGATAGTTGATGACTTGCAGGTCAGGCCGGATACGACGGATTTGCGCCTGCCGCCGCAGGCTGGCGGAGCCGACCACAGCGCCCTGCGGCAACTCCCGCAAGCTGGCGGCCTTCGGGCTGATGAATGCGTCGCGCACGTCCTCGCGCGGCAGCAGGCACATGATTTCCAGCCCGTCCGGCAGAACTGTCGGCATGTCCTTCATGGAATGCACGGCGATGTCGATGCGGCCGTCGTTCAGCGCCTCCTCGATTTCGAGGGTGAACAGCCCCTTGCCGCCGATTTCGGACAGCGCGCGATCCTGAATGCGGTCGCCCGAGGTGTCGATGGCGACGATCTCGATTTCGTCAGCGCCAAGGCCATGCGCGGCGATGAGCCGGTCGCGGGTTTCGTATGCTTGTGCGAGCGCCAGTTTGCTGCCGCGTGTTCCAATGCGTATCATGGCAATCGCATAGCGCCAAAACAGATGCGCGTAAATGCTGAAAACTCACCGGCGCGCATTGGCAAACGTCGCGCGGCTCTATAAATCATCGCAGATGAAGCCCGCACCAGCGCCCGGCACGAGCCGCCGCACGATTATCCTCGGCATCGAAACCAGTTGCGATGAGACCGCCGCCGCTATCGTGGCGCGCGACGCCGATGGGCGGGGTGAGATTTTATCCAACGTCATTCGCTCGCAGATCGCCGAGCACGCGGATTATGGCGGCGTCGTTCCGGAAATTGCGGCGCGCGCGCATCTGGAGGTTTTGGACGCGCTCATTCGCACGACGCTGGCCGACGCCCGCCTGTCGCTGGACGACATTGACGGCGTGGCGGCGACGGCGGGTCCGGGGCTGATCGGCGGACTGCTGGTCGGCCTGACGATGGGCAAGGCTATCGCCGCAGCGCGCGACCTGCCCTTCCTCGCCATCAATCATCTCGAAGGCCACGCGCTGACGGTCGGGCTCACGGAGGGCTTGGCCGCGCCCTATCTGCTGCTGCTCGTTTCGGGCGGTCACACGCAACTAATCTCGGTGCTCGATGTTGGGCGTTATGAGCAACTGGGCACGACGCTCGATGATGCGGCCGGCGAGGTGTTCGACAAAACGGCCAAGCTGCTCGGCCTCGATTTTCCGGGCGGACCGGCTGTCGAGCGCTGGGCGACGAAGGGCGATGCGGCCCGGTTCGCGTTTCCTCGCCCGATGAAGGGGCGGCCTGAGCCGGATTTTTCGTTTTCGGGGCTGAAAACAGCGTTGCGCCATGCCGCCGCCCCGCTTGCGCCGCTCACCGATGGCGATATCGCCGATTTATGCGCCTCATTTCAGGCCGCGGTCTCCGAGGCGATTGGCGATCGCGTCAGCGCGGCCATGACGCGCTTTGCGCAGACTTTGCC
>JBGSLP010000471.1:0-2427 GCA_041740655.1 Alphaproteobacteria bacterium | reverse complement strand
CGAGGCGATCTCATCGCGCCCGCGATACCTGATCCGCCGGACTGGCTGAAGGACCGCCCGCAGCCGGGCAGTAAAATACTCCGCAACCAACCTTTGTGCACAGTGCTTGCCAAAGGGGAAACTCTGGGCGAGTGTAGACAGGTTTGCGCCGAGCGGGGGCTCTTTGCGCAGGCCTTGTATTACAAATAAACAAGAAAAAAGAGGGTATAGGGATGATTGGCGCCAAATTTGGGGCGATCAGTTTGAATGCGCTTGCTGCGCCGCTGGTCGACGACCTTATCGCACGGGCGACTTTGCTGCGTGTAAATGTGAAAAAAGGCATGCGCGGACAGACGCTGATCGACGCAGGGGCCGAGGCCCGTGGCGGCCTGGAGGCTGGCATCCGCATCGCGCAAATCTGCATGGGCGGGCTTGGACGCGTCTCGCTGTCCACCTCGGCAGCGGCATCGCCGTGGGAGTGGACGGTGGAAGTGCAATCTTCGCATCCGGTGCTCTCGTGTCTTGCCAGTCAGTATGCGGGTTGGGCTATGTCGCATTCGGAAGGCGAGCAGAATTATTATGTGCTTGGCTCCGGGCCGGGCAGGGCTGTTGCGGCGAAGGAGCCGCTGTTCGCCGAACTTGGCTACCGCGATCAGGCTGGCCGTGCGTTTTTTGTGGTCGAGTCGGATAACCCGCCGCCGCCCGCGCTTGTCGACCAGATCGCGGATGAATGCCGCCTTGCCCCGAAAGATCTCACATTCATTTACGCGCCGACGCAAAGCCTTGCGGGCTCGTTTCAGGTGGTCGCGCGTGTTCTGGAAGTGGCGCTGCACAAGGCGCATGAGTTGAAATTTCCGCTGGACCGCATCGTCGACGGCATGGGCGCCGCGCCGTTTTCGCCGCCATCGCCAGATTTCATCACCGCGATGGGGCGCACCAACGACGCTATTATCTATGGCGGCCGCGTGCATCTGTTCGTCACCGGCCCTGAAGCGGACGCCGAAAATCTCGCAAAGCAACTCCCGAGCAGCGCGTCGAAGGATTTCGGCAAGCCGTTCGCCGAGGTGTTCAAGGCTTTCAATGGGGATTTTTACAAGATCGACCCAATGCTGTTTTCCCCCGCCGCAGTGACCGTCACCGCACTCGACTCCGGCCGCAGCTTTCATGGCGGGGCCATCGCCATGGGACCGCTGAATGCGAGCTTCGCTTAAGCCTCGCATCGCGCTGTTCGCCGAACGGCGCGACGGTCACGCAGGGTTGCTCATCGAGGCGTTTGCAAAACGGGGCATCGAGGCGGTGCCCGTGGCGCTGAAGCTTTGCGCAGTCACGACTGACGCGCCGCACGGCCTTTACATCCCCGGCTTCGAGGCAGCGCTGCCTTCGGCTGCATTCGTGCGCGGCATCCCCGCTGGCAGCTTCGAGCAGGTGACGGTACGGCTTGGTATGCTCCACGCGTTACGCGAGCTTGGCGTGCCGGTCTGGAATGATGCGCGAGCGATCGAGACCTGCATCGACAAGGCGATGACGAGCCACCTGATCGCGAAAGCAGGGCTGCCGACGCCCGCCACATGGACGGCGCAATCTCTTAGCGGCGCGCGCGCCATCACCGAGCGCGAAACGCCGCGCGGGCCGCTGGTCCTGAAGCCGCTATTCGGGTCGCAGGGGCGTGGGTTGAAGTTGATCCGCTCGGCCGACGATCTGCCGGCGGAGGAGGAAGCGGGCATCGCGGGCCTGTATTACCTGCAGCGTTTCGTCGAACCGGCAGACGAGGTCTGGCAGGATTTTCGCGTCTTTGTCGTTGCGGGCGAGGCGATCGCGGGGATGGCGCGCGTCGGGGAGACCTGGATCACAAATATCCATCAGGGCGCCGGGGCGCAGCCGCTATTGCTCACGGAGGAAATGCGCTCGCTTGCGGTACGCGCGGTTTTGGCGACGGGCGCGGATTACGCGGGCGTCGACCTTATTCGCGGCCGGTCGGGAGTGACCCAGCTTCTGGAGGTAAACTCCATGCCCGCATGGACCGGGCTGCAGCAGGTGACGCCGGGCTTGAACATCGCCCAGCTTATTGCGGATCGTTTTCTTGCGGTCGTAGCCCGCCGTGGCGCCGCACGGTCGGTCGAGGAAGCGGCGCGGTGAGCGGGCTTCTTTCCGCCGAGCGCATTGAAGCTGCGTTTCTCGACGCGTGCATAACGGAAATCGAGGCGCTCAAGCCCGGCAATGTGCATGTTTACGCCGCCGGGCATCGCATGACGGTTGCGGATTTCGAGGCCAGCGCAAAAGCCGCCGCGCCGTTTATTGCCGCGCCCGGATTGAGCGTTGGGGAGCGGATTGAAGGCGCCATGCGCGCGACCTGGGAGCGCGTTGGGCAGAATACGAATCTGGGGATCATCCTGCTGTGCGCGCCGCTCGCCGAGGCCGCGCATCGGCTTGGCTCGCCCGGCGGGGATA
>JBGSLP010000470.1:0-2679 GCA_041740655.1 Alphaproteobacteria bacterium | reverse complement strand
GCGAGCGGCCAGCGCGAGCCGGGGGCATCCAGCATCTGCGGCGGGATCGCGAGCAGCAGCGCCATGTCAGCCCGCAACCGCTTGAGAATAGGCCGCGCGCAGGTCGAACGCGGCGGCAAGCAGCGCCTTGGTGTAATCTGTCTCCGGGCGCTCGAAAATCTGCTCCGCCGGGCCTTCCTCGACCACCTTGCCGTTGCGCATGACAATCACCTCATTGGCGAGCGCGCGCACGACTTTCAGGTCATGGCTGATGAACAGGTAGGCCAGCTTGCGCTTCTCCTGCAGATCGCGCAGCAAATCCACGATCTGCGCCTGCACGGACACGTCGAGCGCTGAGGTCGGCTCGTCCAGCATCACGAATTTCGGCTCCAGCACCATGGCGCGCGCGATTGCGATGCGCTGACGCTGGCCGCCGGAAAACTCGTGCGGATAGCGATCCTGCATTTCCGGCTTCAACCCCACTTCCAGCAACGCCTTCGACACCCGGTCACGCCGCTCGTCATATTTCATCTTCGGGTTCTGGATGACCAGCCCTTCCTCAATGATCTGGCTGACGGAGAGGCGGGGGGAAAGCGAGCCGTAAGGGTCCTGGAAGACGATCTGCATTTCGCGACGCAGCGGGCGCATCGCCTTCGCGTTCAACCCGTCGAGGCGTTTGCCGACATAGGCGATTTTGCCTTCGCTGGACACGAGCCGCAGAATGGCGAGGCCGAGCGTGGTCTTGCCGGAGCCGCTTTCCCCCACGACCCCCAGCGTCTGCCCGGCGCGCAGCTTTAGCGACAGCCCGTCGACAGCCTTGATGTGGCTTGTCACCCGCTGCAGCATGCCGCTTTTCACCGGATACCAGACTTTCAGATCCTCGGTTTCGAGCACAACGGGCGCGGATTTGTCGGCGGCTGGCGGCTCCCCTTTCGGCTCGGAGGCGATCAGGCGGCGGGTATATTCGTGCTGCGGATTGTCGAAAATCGCGCGCGTTGTCCCCTGCTCCACGATCTCGCCGTCCTTCATCACATAGACTCGGTCGGCCATCTTTTTCACGATGTCGAGATTGTGGGTGATGAGCATAAGCGCCATGCCCGTCTCGTCCTTCAGCTTTTGCAAGAGGTCGAGAATCTGCGCCTGGATGGTCACGTCGAGCGCAGTTGTCGGTTCGTCGGCGATGAGAAGGTCGGGTTTGTTGGCAAGCGCCATTGCGATCATCACGCGCTGACGCTGGCCACCGGAAAGCTCGTGCGGATAGGCCCGCGCCCGTGACTCGGGGTCGCGGATGCCCGCCTTGCGCAGCAGGTCGATGACGGTCTGGCGCGCCTCGGCATCGGTGACGCCCTTGTGGGTGTCGGTCGCGCGGCCATGGATTTTGATGATTTCCGCTACCTGCTTTTCCACCCGGTGCAGCGGGTTGAGTGAGGTCATCGGCTCCTGAAAAATGATCGAGATGTTATTCCCGCGCAGGTCGCGCACCTCGTCCTCGGTGGCGGTCAGCACGTCCTTGCCGCGAAACAGGATTTTGCCGGATGGATGCGAGGCGGCCGGATAGGACAACAGCCGCATGATCGAGAGCGCCGACACAGTCTTGCCCGAACCGGACTCACCCACAATCGCCACGGTCTCGCCCTTGCCGACGGTAAACGACACGCGCTTGACGGCGTTGACCACGCTGTCGCCGGTGTTGAAATCGACTGAAAGTTCCTGCACGTCGAGCAGCGGCATACCGTTGTCACGCATGGCGCCGCCCTACCGGTAAGTTTTGCGCGGGTCGAGCGCATCTCGCACGGCCTCGCCGATGAAAATGAGCAGGCTGAGCATAAGCGCGATCACAAAAAATGCGGTGAGGCCAAGCCACGGCGCCTGAAGGTTGGACTTGCCCTGCTGCAACAACTCGCCGAGCGACGGTGATCCGGGCGGAAGGCCGAAGCCGAGGAAATCCAGTCCGGTCAGCGCGGTGATGGCGCCGTTGAGAATGAACGGCATGAAGGTGAGCGTCGACACCATGGCGTTCGGCAGCAGGTGCTTGAACATGATTTTCGTGTTCGATAGCCCCAGCGCGCGCGCCGCCTTGATGTACTCGAAATTGCGGCCGCGGAAAAACTCCGCTCGCACAAGCCCCGCAAAGCCAACCCAACTGAACAGCAGCATGATGCCGAGCAAAATCCAGAAACTGGGCACGATGATCGCGGCGATGATGATGATCAGGTAAAGCTGCGGAATCGAGGTCCATATCTCGATGAAGCGCTGGAAAATAAGATCGGTCCAGCCGCCGAAATAGCCCTGAATTGCGCCCGCCGTCACGCCGATGATGGCGGAGAGAAACGTCAGCACGAGGCCGAACAGCACGCAGATGCGGAAGCCGTAAATAACGCGGGCGAGCACGTCGCGCCCCTGATCGTCGGTGCCGAGCAGGTTCTCCCATGTCGGGGCGGATGGGAACGGAACGGGCGAGTCCTTCTTGATGGTGCTGTAGCTGTACTCGACCAGGGGCCACAAGACCCAGCCGCCCTTGTCGGCGATGAGCTGCTTTACGACCGGATCGCGATAATCCGCCTCTGTCAGGAATTCGCCGCCGAAACGCGTCTCCGGATACGTGAACAGTACGGGCGACAGGATCGCGCCGTCATATCTGACCAGCAGCGGTTTGCTGTTGGCGATGAACTCGGCGAAGATCGAGACGATGAACAGAAA
>JBGSLP010000469.1:0-3102 GCA_041740655.1 Alphaproteobacteria bacterium | reverse complement strand
CTGCGCGCAGCATGAAGCGCGAACCGGGCGTGCCGTGACAGGCGAACACGGGCAGGCCATCCGGCGCGCCATATTCGGCGAAGCCCAGCAACCGACCATCGCGGAGGACGATATGGTCTTTGTGGGGCGACAGACTCGCTTTGCGCTTTTTTGCCAGTACAGTCATCGGATCAATGTGTTGTCGGCGCGCGCAATCTCAAGAGGCGCTCGCGTTTGCCGATTAAAGTTCGGCGGCCATTTTACGCAAGCCTTCGAGTATCGGCTCGTAAGCTTCCTCGTCGCGATCCTCCGGATAAACCACATAAGCCGGATATACAAATCGCGGGGCGCGTTTGACGAGACGCAGAGCGCCGCCGTCGAGATGCGGTCTGGCGGCGCGGATCGGGAAATAGCCCGACGCGCGCTTGTCGATCAGGTAGCTTACGCCAAGCATGCCGATATTCAGGGTCAGGCTTGGATAGGAAAGTTCGGGGAAAGCGAGGGTGTGATCGGCCTTGAACTCCGGCCCCCAGTTTACGAACACATAATCCGAACGCGGACGGCGCTCGTTGCTGTGCGCACTGGCGACGAGCACAAGCTCTTCGTCGAACAGGTGCTCGATGACGAGGCCCGGCCGATTCGATGGGCGATACATGACCGCCAGATCGAGCGTGCCTTCGATCAGTTGATCCATGAGCGCCGCTGACGAGCCAATAACGCCGCTCACCGCAATATCAGGGATATGATCGCGCATCCACGCCGTCCATTCCAGCATGAAGCCTTCCCAAAGGCTCGCCTGCCCGCCCGCCGCAAGGTGATCGCGGTGTTCTTCGGCCAGCCCGACCTCCATGCGCGCGTGTTCCCAGATCCGGACGAGGGCGAGCGCATGCTTGTGAAATTGCTGGCCCGCCGTGGTCAGCACCGCCCCGGCTTTCGAGCGCTCAAGCAGCGCTTTGCCCATCTGGCTTTCGAGCGCTTTGATTCGCGAACTGACTGTAGATTGCGTCACATGCAACCGCGCAGCGGCCTCCATGAAGCTGCCCGCTTCAGCGACGGTGAGGAATGTTCGCGCAAGGCTAATATCCATAAGGCTTTATGCTTTTTCAGCATCCATCGGTTTTTTCGATATTAAACACTGAAAAAATTTGTTTGCCAAATGCTGCGGCGCATCTCAGCCTTGAATTGCGCACAAATGTTCGCACTCTTTTGGAGGTTATCCGAAAATGAAGAAAAAAGGCGAGACCAAACCGAAAGCCGCCCCAAAGCCAGCCGAGAAACCGGCTGAAAAAGCTAGCGGCGCTAAAAAAGGCGGCAAAAAGTAATTCTGGTGTTTATCGGAAAAAGGGGAGGAGCGATCTTCCCCTTTTTTGTCTCAATAAAGCGCTAGTTCAACGTCTTTCGCCCACGACATCCGACTTCACGCAAAGGACACCGCATGCGCTTCGGACTTCCCCTCACCCTGTGCGCTCTCTTTGCAGTGTTGCTTCCCGTGGCGGCGTCGGCCTTGACGGTCAAGAACCTCGATCCGGAAGACCGCAAGATCATCATCAAAGAGAACGACAAGAAGACCGAACGGGTGCTCAAGCCGTCTGAGGTCATGAGTGACGTGTGCATGGCTGCGTGCGAAATCGAAACCGCCGACGGCGACACTTACGATTTCGACGGCAACGAATACGTGACTATAGAAGAAGGTCTGCTGTTTATCGGCGAGCAGGAAAACGCCGCGCCGAAATAAGCGCTCGGCCCGTTAGTCGTCGCGGTAAATTCTCTCGCGCTTTTCGTGACGCTCCTGAGCCTCGATGCTCAACGTTGCAATCGGTCGCGCCTCGAGCCGTTTTAGCGTGATAGGCTCGCCCGTTTCGTCGCAATAGCCATATGTGTTGTTTTCGATGCGCTCGATAGCGGCGTCGATTTTCGCGATCAATTTTCGCTGGCGGTCGCGGGTTCGCAATTCAAGAGAACGGTCCGTTTCGGAACTTGCGCGATCGGTGGAGTCGGGATGTTGTTCCGATCCCTGAAGATTTTCCAGGGTTTCGTAGCTTGAGCGCAAAAGCTCGGACTTCCAGTCCATGAGACGTTTGCGGAAATACGCGCGCTGGCGCTCGTTCATGAACGGTTCGTCTTCGGACGGGCGATATCCGTCGGGAAGAGCCGGTCCCTTTACAGCGATATCTTTATTCATAAGCCTTCATTGCCGCATTGCGTCTTTCTGAGGCGCCGTGGCGCGTGCGGTCGTCCGATCGAAGCCACTACTAACGTCGAAAAGGTATGTATCGGGACGGGGTCCGAAGTCAAGCAAGCGTATATATCCATTACGCGCGTGGCCTGTAACCGGTTTAGAAGCCGCCGTAAATCAGCCGCCGCACGCCGATTTTGGATTTTATATACGCCCGCCAGAAGCGACGCACGACCCCCACGCTTTCCCGCTCGACCCCATCAAAAATCGCATGCGATTTTTCAAACCCGTTAAGCCATATCTGGCAGAGGCGGACAGCCTCCGTGTTGGACTGGGCGGCCATGCGCAGTTCATGAACCGTCGCTTTGCCCTCGCGCTCGACATCGCCAAACATGTCATAATAGGTCTCGACCGCGTTAAACACCCGCTCGCTCAAGAACAGACTGAGGAAAAACGGGTCGTTCTGCATCTCTCGCCAACGAAGAAACAGCTTCTCCTGCTGCTTCACCGGATCAAATTTAACGCCTGAGAACGAACTGCCGCCACCAAACGACGGAACGTCGCTTTTCAGGTCGGTGCCGGTCAACTCCATTCTGTCGGCCAGCATCCGACGGTACGATTCGTCGCGTTGCCATGCGGTGAACAGGATCACGTCGTTGAACAGCCTGGGTGTCGAGGAATGAACGCCTTTCAGCTCATCCATGTATTCGCAGAACCGCAGCGTCTGATAGAACGCCTTCAGATGCTGATTGAAGCTGGTCTTCACGATCCGCTTGGTCAGGCTTGAAAAATTGTTCAGCGGATCGCGCAGGAAGAGAACGCATTCGATCTGCTTTGGCCCCCAGTATTTCGGCGCGGATATATTGAAGTTACGGATATTATCGGTGGAACGACCCTCAAAATTTATGAGAATATCGTGCTCGTTTTGCTCAAGCGCGGTTCGGGTG
>JBGSLP010000468.1:0-2113 GCA_041740655.1 Alphaproteobacteria bacterium | reverse complement strand
CCATATCGACAACGAGCACCGCGTGTCCCGGAAAGCCGCCCTGAATGAACACATCTCCGATGGCGATGTTGGCGACGGCGACTTTTTGCATCTCGCGCTCCAGCGAATAGGTGCCGGCATAGGCGAAGATGCGGCGCATATAGCGGCGAAACTGGTCGTATGAGCCGCCGCCAAAAGTCTGGCGCTTGCCGTTCGTGTAGTTGAAGGCGATTTCGCGCGCGCGGCCCTGAGCGAGCAGATATTCGGCGCGCAGCCGCATGACGGCGTCGGCGCATTGCTGCAGATTTTCCGCGCCGGTGTCGATGTCGATGACGGCGACGTGGTGCTGCTGATCGAATTTCGATCGGCCATCATAAAGGCGAACGGGGGCGCCGGGAGCTTTCATGGGCAGGCGGCGCAGCCAGGCGGCAAAACTGCCCGGATTGGCGGGAACGCGCGAAAAGCCGGACGGCACGGGAATGGCGTCGTTCAGCGTTCGGGTTATGGCCACGCCCTTCAGCCACGGGTAGGGATCGGCTGCGGCTGGCGCGAGGGGGAGGGCGCTCAAGACGCTAGCCAACACGAGGTGGCGCAGACCCATGGTTTGAACTCTTTAAGGACGTTACTTGGCCTTGCAGGTTACACGAGCCGCTCAAAATGCAAAAGACCCTGCGCGCTTCGGCGGCAGAGCCTTTCTCGACAGGCGATGAACTCAAAACGAATACATGGGTAGCCGCTAACATTTGACGGCCATGTGATCGCGGGTTTCAAGAACCTCCACTCGGGTTATGGATCATGCGCCGAAACGATGAACCGCCCATGTAATCTCAAGCTCTTTAAGCCGGACAACCTGCGAATTCACAGATACGCCAACGCTGCAATTGGCGTGCTCCGAAGTTGCATAAGTTGTGTCGAATATTGTTTTACTTTGAGCCGTCGGCGTTAATCTGATCAACGACGAGCGGGCTACTTCAAGACCTCAGGCGGGATCATTTTCTTAGACCTCCCTTGTGGTTATGTAGATATGGTGACAAACAAAATGAGAGGCGTCAACTGCATTGTTAAATTTTTTTAAGGCGACTTTTTCAGGCTTTAAACATAGCTAGGTAAGTCCAGTAGCAGCATTTCGCGTTATTCGGTTTGTGTCAGGAGGATCAAGATGGCAGCGACGCCCCCCGTCTGTGATTTCGGCTGGAAAGCGCCGGACTTTTCCCTGCCCGCGACCGATGGCGCAGTTTACACCCTCGACAGCGTTGCGGGCCCAAAAGGGCTGCTGGTCATGTTCATCTGCAACCACTGCCCTTATGTGAAGGCGATCATCGACAGGGTTGTGCGTAATGCGCGCGAGTTGGCGCCGCTCGGCATAAATTCCGTCGCAATCTGCTCCAACGACGCGGTGGCGTACCCCGAGGATTCATTCGAGAACATGCAGCGCTTCGCCGCCACTCATGGCTTCCCGTTTCCCTATCTGCACGACGAGAGCCAAGCTGTCGCCAGGGCTTATGGCGCGATCTGCACGCCGGATTTTTTCGGCTTTAACGCCGCCATGGAGTTGCAATATCGCGGTCGCCTTGATGAAAGCCGCAAGGAGGCTGCGCCTGACGGCGTGCGACGGGATTTGTTCGAGGCCATGCGGCAGGTTGCCACGACAGGGAAGGGGCCCATTGATCAGATCCCAGCAATTGGTTGCTCGATAAAGTGGAGAGCCGCATAGCGTGCAAGGTTCCCAAGCGGTTTCTTCATATATCGTTAACCGTAATCGGGCCCATTTTTAGTCAAATGCGCTGCGCTTTGTTAAACTTTCGGTTGGCATGGAGGGCCCCATGACAGCATCCGCGGTCGCTGCAAGATTTTTCATCATCGCCCTTCTTGGGTTTCTGGCGTTCATCACGTTTCTGGTGACGCTGACGATTCTCGGCTTGATGGTCGTCGATCCAACCGGCTGCCGCGACTGCCTCACCTATCCAGTCGGCGTATGGGCGCTTGGGGTGCTGGCGATCTTTTTCATCATCACCATGGCCCAGGAATGGGTGATTGCGCGCGAGCCGGTGCGGAAGTGGCTGAACGATAACCCGACCACGGCGGCGGTGGTGATCATTGTCGTGATCGTATTTCTGTATATTTTCACCCGCGG
>JBGSLP010000467.1:0-3443 GCA_041740655.1 Alphaproteobacteria bacterium | reverse complement strand
GAACCTCGAACCAGCCCTTGCCATGCGCCGTGTCAGCCTCGACATGCGGGCTGCGATTGCCGGCCTCGCGGGCTGGCACCCTGATGCCCATAGGCGAAAACGGGCCTGCATGCGCTCCGTGGCGAGCGAGAGCGAGGAGAGTTTTCGGCCGCGTCGCCTTCAGCGTGTTCACCCGCAGGTCAATGGGAGCACGCTCCGAGAGCGCCGCGCCTTCCTCAGACGCTGCATCGCCAAAATTCCGCTCGAACGAGCCGTGGAGCCATTCCGGATAATCTCCGCGAACCCATGCGGGCGCATCGTTAAGATCGCCGCCGCGCAGTCTCGTCATTTGCGCTTCGGTCAAAGGCGGCGGCGCGTGCTTTGCGCCATCGAACAGCGCCGTGACTGCCTCGACGTCCATCGCCCAGTGCCGGTTGAGCGCGCCAGCGACCAATGCTGGAGGCGCATCATCCTGCATGATCCAGCCGAGCGAGGCGCGCTTACGCAGCGCGTCATAAACGAGATTGCCGATGGCCGCGCGGTCGCCCGAACCCGCAAAGCGGTTGTTGCGCGCCCAATCCGCCAGCGCGAGAGGAGCCGGGCGGTGTCGCGCCTCCATATCGGCGAGGATTTCACAGGCGGCGAGCGCCCGACCGGCAATTTGCAAGGGCTAGGCCCCTTCCGTCAGAACGCGGAAAGCCAGCATGCCCCACATCGCAAGAAGCGCCAGCGCGCCGATCATGAAAAACCGAAAGCGCCAGATGACGTGATTGCTGGTGACGTGAACATACGCATGAATGAGGCGCGAGATAGCGAATATCCAGGCGAAGGTGATGAAGACGTAATCGACTTTCACCAGCGCCAGCGCGAACAGCACCGCCGCGAAAAACAGCATCGGCATTTGCAGCTGGTTGTGAAACGCGTTGGCGACCTTGGTCACATGGGGCGGCCAGACATCTCCGCCGAGCGCGATGTCCTTGAGCTTTTTCTCGCCGGTCTTGAGCCACGCCACCCGCACGCCGCCCATCGCAAACAGCAAAATGAACGTGAGCAGCACCTGTATGAACACAGGCGCCATCAATGCCTTGACTATCATGATCGCCTCGCCGCCTCAGGATTTACGAGTTCGTCGGGTAGTTCGGGCTTTCGCGTGTGATGGTCACATCATGCGTGTGGCTCTCGCGCAGGCCCGCCGTGGTGATGCGGATGAATTCTGCCTTCTGGTGGAATTCCTCGATCGTGCGCGATCCCGTATAGCCCATGGCCGCGCGAAGACCTCCAACCAGTTGATGCAGCACGCTGCCAAGCGAGCCCTTGTAGGGCACTTGCCCCTCGATGCCCTCAGGCACGAGCTTGAGCGTGTTGTTCACCTCCTGCTGGAAGTAGCGGTCAGCCGAGCCTCGCGCCATTGCCCCAATCGACCCCATGCCGCGATAAGACTTATAGGAGCGCCCCTGATAGAGATAGACCTCGCCGGGGCTTTCATCGGTCCCCGCAAACAGGGAGCCGATCATGACGCAGGAGGCGCCCGCCGCGAGCGCTTTCGCCATATCACCCGAATATTTGATGCCGCCATCGGCAATGACGGGGATGCCTGCCGCGTGCGCCGCATCGGCTGCGTCCATCACGGCGGTCAATTGCGGCACGCCAACACCAGCCACGATCCGCGTCGTGCAGATCGACCCCGGACCGATGCCGACTTTCAGCGCGTCCGCGCCCGCGTCGATCAGCGCCTTCGCCCCATCCGAGGTCGCAATGTTGCCCGCCACGACCTGAACAGCGTTCGAGAGGCGCTTAATCCGCGCGACCGCTTCAAGCACACGGCTCGAATGCCCGTGCGCGGTGTCAACGACGAGCAGGTCGACCCCCGCCGCGATCAGCGCTTCACTGCGCAGGAAACCCTCCTCGCCGGTCGTGGTCGCGGCCGCCACGCGCAACCGTCCATGATCGTCCTTGCAGGCGTCCGGGTGCTGCTGCGCCTTCTCGATGTCCTTAACGGTAATGAGGCCGACGCAGCGATAGTCTTCATCCACGACCAGAAGCTTCTCGATCCGGTTGCTGTGCAAGAGGCGTTTCGCCTCCTCGCGGTCGACGTTCTTGTCAACAGTGATGAGATTGTCCTTCGTCATCAACTCGGACACCGGCTGGCTCTGATTGGTCGCGAAACGCACGTCGCGGTTGGTGAGGATGCCGACGAGCTTGCCCTGCCGTCCGCCATTCGTCGGCGCCTCGACCACCGGGATGCCGGAGATCGAGTGGTTTTTCATCAGGTCGAACGCCTGCGCCAGCGTCGCGTTTGGCTGGATCGTGACCGGATTGACGACCATGCCGGATTCGAATTTCTTCACCTGCCGCACTTCGTCTGCCTGCGCTTCCGGTTCCATGTTGCGGTGGACGACGCCGATGCCGCCCGCCTGCGCCATCGCGATTGCGAGGTTGGCCTCCGTCACGGTATCCATGGCGGCTGACAGCACGGGGATTTTTAGGCGGATGGAGCGGGTGACGTTTGCGGCGACATCCACCTGCGTCGGGAGCACTTCTGACGGCCCCGGGCGCAGCAGGACGTCGTCGAATGTGAGCGCCAGGTCGGGATGTATGTTTGCGCGATGCCGAACCATTGTCGCGGCTCCTCATGTCTCGGGCCGTCCGTGCGGCCAACGTTACGGGGGTTGGAGCGGTTCATACACGGGCGGAAGCTTGCTGCCAAGCGATACCACAGGGCCGATAACGCCGCACGCAGCGCCCGTGAGCCGTCAGGTGCGGCGAATGTGGAGGATCGCGATCTCCGGCGGATCGGCGCTGACGGTATAATAAATGGCGTATGGGTCACGATCGACCGTCATGACGCGAACACGCGGCTCGACCGTTGCCTCCCCGGTCGCGTGGATAATCGGGAGTCGCTCGAGATGCGCCTTGATGCGCGCAGGCACGGCGCGATCCAGATTAGGATCGCCGAGTTTGAGGCTGCGGAATATCGCCGCGAGGTCGGCGTGAGCGCGGCGGGTATAGCGCAGCTTCACAGGTTATACTTCGCGTAAAGCTCGGCCACGGCGTCTTCAAGAAAATCGCGACGGTCGACCTGGGCGAGCGCTTCCTGCACCGCGGCGCGCTCCGCCGGGTTGAGCGGGAGCGCGCCCTGCCGCTTTCCGAATGCGGCTTCGATTTCGCTCAGAACTCGCACCGCATCCGTCTGGGCCTGCGCGTCCCACGCGCCCATGCGGTTGATGATCGATTGCAGATATGGATTGAGAGGCATTTTCAGGCTCCGGAGGCGCCGCCGCGAAAGCCCGTCGCCAGCACGTAAAGCTCTGCGCTGTCGGAGCGGCTGGCCTTGGGCTTCACATGGCGCACGACCTTGAAATCACGCTTCATCGCGTCCAGCAACGCCTGCTCGGCGCCGCCCTGCAGCACTTTGGCGAGGAACGCGCCGTCCGGCGCCAGCACATCGGCGGCGAACGCCAGCG
>JBGSLP010000466.1:0-3694 GCA_041740655.1 Alphaproteobacteria bacterium | reverse complement strand
CGGCATCGATGACCCGGGCGGCGCGGGTGGTGGCGGTGGCGGCGGCGCGGCGGCGCTGGTGAATTTCGGTGATAACGCGGCGTTTCTCGCGGGCATCCACATCGGCTTCAACTGGCAGGACGGGTCGCGCATATTCGGTATCGAAGGCGACGCCGCCTTCGCTGAGGATGGCTTCAATGATTATCTCGCCTCACTCCGTTTCCGGCTAGGATACGCCTTCGACCGGGTCATGGTCTACGGCACGGCGGGCATTGCGTTTTCCGGCTCTTCCGGCAGTTTCAAGTCGGTTGCCCTGACGGGCGCTACCCCCGGCGGCGAAGGCCTTGACGGCAGCCTTGAAAATAACCCCGGCGACACAAATCCGGTGCGCGGCGGGCCTAACAATCCGGGCGGACTGGGAGGCGCGGGAGGTCTCGGCGGAACGGCTGAGGTCGGCAAAAGCGGCGGTAGCGACGAAATCGGGTTCGTCCTCGGCGCCGGTTTCGACTACAAGCTTTCCGATCGCCTCAGCCTTGGCATGGAAGGCCTCTATTACGGATTTGACGGCGAGGACAGCAAGAAGTCGGCGACATCTTTCTCGGGCGACGAAGGCGGCGACGTGGCGATCATTCGCGCGCGCCTGTCCTATCACTTGCAAAGGGCGCAAGAGCCGTTGAAGTGATTTGAACGCTGTCTTTCAATTGATCGCACAAAGTCGGCTGCCAATAATATGTGGAGAATGCGCGTTGTGGTATGATGCGCTCCGCAAATCGAACCGAAGCTATCACGATCAACGACATGAACTATCGCCATGTTTATCACGCCGGTAACTTTGCGGATGTTCTCAAGCATGTCGCGCTGACATTATGCCTCGACTACCTGCTGAAAAAGGACGGGCCGCTTTGCATTATTGACGCCCATGCCGGCGCCGGCCTTTACGATCTCAACTCCGAAGAAGCCGCCCGCACTGGCGAATGGCGCAAGGGGATTGGGCTATTGCTGGAAGCCGCCGCGCCGCCTCCGCCCGATCTTGAGCCTTATCTCGGCCTTGTCGACGATGACATGAGGCTCGGCCAATATCCTGGCTCGCCCTTGCTGATCTCGCGCATGAAACGAACCAAAGACAGGCTCATCGCGTGCGAGCTACACGAACCGACATTCAAGACGCTGCGAACTGTTCTGGAGCCAACCGAGAACAAGCTCGTTCTGTGGGGCAATGCGTATGGCTGCATCCGCGCGAACCTTCCGCCCGCCGAGCGCCGCGGCCTCGTGCTGATAGACCCGCCGTTCGAGAAAAAGGATGAGTTCGACACGCTGATCCGTCAGATGACGCAGTGGAAAAGGCGGTGGGCGACTGGCGTTTTTCTGCTGTGGTATCCGATCAAGGCGCATTTGCAGGTCGATGAGTTGAAAGACGCTGCGCGTGCGCTGGGCATGCCGCGAACCTGGTTTGCGGAAACACTCGTTTACCCTCGCGATCAGCCAAATACGATGAACGGATGCGGCATACTTCTGTTCAATGCGCCTTACACCATCCCTGAACGAGTCGAAGCGTTATTATGCCATATCAAAGCAGTGATGGCGCTTTACGAAGTATACTTCGGATGGCTGGCGCCTGACCAGGCGCCGTAACTAAATCTTTTTTTGTTTCCAAATCGACAGTCTAAATAGTGTTTTGATTTTGCTGATTTCGCAAAGAGCCCGCATTTAAGCCTTTGACCCAACAAATCGGCGGCCTCAATTTTTGCGAAAATTACTCTTTTATATGATAAAAATCAGCATTATATCTTAGTCGTCTCTTCGATTTTTTTAGAGAAGGGGGGTGCAATATCCACAATGAACAATAAAAATCTTCTTTCCGTGGTTATTTGCACTCATAATCGAGCTTGTGATGTCAAAAATTGCCTTGAATCTCTATTTCCACAAATAGAAAACTCTAATATTGAATTGATTATTGTAGATAGCGGTTCAGACGCTCAGCAAGAAAACGCATTACGGGAGATCACCCAAACTTATTCATTGACGCTAATCCGATCTGATAAAGCCGGTCTGTCTGAAGCACGTAACTTGGGTGTAAACAATTCTCGAGGAGAGTGGATCGCTTTCATTGACGACGATGCAGTACCGCAAAATGATTGGCGAGATAATCTTCTGCATATACTAGAGACCATCCCCGTGCAATACGGCGCCATTGGCGGCAGAATACTTCCGATTTTCCCAGATAACCAGCATTATAACCTGGGGAATCGTTGGAAAATGTATGTGTCACTTAATGACAGCGTGGGGTCGCGCGACTGTACTGAAAAATTTGAATTGATAGGCGCGAATAGCGTTTTCCGCCGAACGGCTCTTGTCGAAGCAGGGATGTTCCCGGTCAGTCTTGGGCGCACCGAGGGGAAACTGTTGAGCGGGGAGGACGTGTATGTCATGAACCGGATGCGCGATCTTGGCTGGAAGATACGCTACGAGAGCGCCTTCTGCGTTGGCCACAAGGTTTCAAGGCAAAGACTGACTACAAAATGGGTTCATAACCGCGCTTTCTGGGAGGGGGTCACCACGATTCGAATGGCGAGGTTGTTGAATAAGCCCTACGGGAAACTTGCCGTTAAGGCTTTAGCTTCAATACCAATGCTTGCGGTTTTATCGCTTGTCGGTGATCCGGCCTACGAATGGAGCCTCCGCTTCTGGTTCGACTATGGGGCGGTTGTCGAAACCATGAGGTGGCCCGTAAAAAAATAGCCATTGCACTTCCTTTGCGATTTTCGCAGTGTGATAAGCTGCAAAAAGATTCAATCGGATCCATGACAAAACAACATAAATACTTAATGGATTTCTCGCTCGGCCTTATCAACAGGACCGGAGCTTACATTATTTGTCGAGATTTGCTGGAAAAGCTTCCATCATATTTTACTGATGTTCGATATTGGCGAATGATGCTGAAAAGCACTCCCGACGGAGTTGCGAGAAAGATTGCTGGACGGGCGATGCTGATGGAAATCCGCTTTTTGCGCGGTCGCGAGTTCGCGCAATGGCCAGATGGGAAAAAGCAGCCGGGCCAGAGTCGGCTCATCCTCGATCCGCTTTACGTTTTGAGATCGAAGCTTGATCGCGAGGATATCGTTCAGTGTCACGATATCGGGCCCGTAAGCCATCCGGAATTGTTCGGTCCGTTAATTTCCGGCCTTTATGATGAAGCCTATAATAAAATACAGCGTGTCGGGCCGGGCATGGTGTTTGTCAGCGATGCGACGCGGAGCGCCTTTCGCGAGCGCTACGGAGACAACTTTCGGTTTATGCAAACGGTCGCCCAGTATGTGCGACCAGGGATTTGGGGGGATCAAGTTTCCTCTTTAGCTGACGTGAAGCCGCCTTTCCTGCTCACCGTCGGCGCTTTGGAGACGCGGAAAAACCATCTGCGCGTGCTAGAGGCTTATGATAAATCCGGACTGTACGAACGCGGCGTGAGTTATGTTTTCTGCGGCGCCCGCGGAATTGGCTCCAACGAAATCCTTGAGAAAGCATCCAAAACTCCAGGTGTCGTCGCACTTGGATATGTAACCGAACATGAATTGCGTTGGCTCTATAAAAACGGCTCCGGTTTTGTCCTGCCAAGTCTTCTTGAAGGCTTTGGTTTGCCTCCTATTGAGGCGGCGCAGCGCGGGCTAGTTCCTATGGTGAGCAAGGGAGGAGCACAGGAGGAGGCGATCGGCGGCGC
>JBGSLP010000465.1:0-6761 GCA_041740655.1 Alphaproteobacteria bacterium | reverse complement strand
GTGCGCCACGAGCAGGGCGCCGGACATATGGCAGAGGGTTATGCGCGCTCGACCGGCAAGGTTGGGGTGATGCTCGTCACCTCCGGCCCCGGCGCAACGAACGCAGTGACGCCGCTTGCCGACGCCATGATGGACTCCATTCCGCTCGTCTGCATCACGGGCCAGGTGGCGACGCACCTCATTGGCAACGACGCGTTTCAGGAATGCGACACAGTCGGCATCACGCGGCCCTGTACGAAGCACAATTATCTTGTGCGCGACGTGAACGATCTGGCGCGCGTGCTGCACGAGGCGTTTTTTGTCGCCAAGAACGGCCGGCCGGGCCCTGTCGTGGTCGACATTCCGAAGGACGTGCAGTTCGCGAAGGGCGCTTACGTGCCGCCCGCCAAGGTGCAGCATAAAACATACCGCCCGCAACTGAAGGGCAATCCGCAGTCGATCCGCGACGCGGTGGATATGATCGCATCCGCCAAACGGCCGATTTTCTACACGGGCGGCGGCATTATCAATTCCGGGCCTGCGGCGTCCAAGCTGCTGCGCGAACTGGTAAAGCTGACGGGCTATCCGATCACATCCACGCTGATGGGCCTCGGCAGCTATCCTTCCGCGGACAAGCAATGGCTCGGAATGCTCGGCATGCACGGCACCTACGAGGCCAATCTCGCCATGCACGGCTGCGACGTCATGATCAACATAGGCGCGCGCTTCGATGACCGGATCACGGGCCGCCTTGACGCGTTCTCGCCGGGATCGAAGAAAATCCACGTCGATATCGACCCATCCTCGATCAACAAGAACATCAAGGTCGACATTCCGATCATCGGCGATTGCGCCTATGTGCTGGAGGAAATGCTGCGCGTGTGGCGGGCATCCTCGCCGCAGATCGACAAGCGCGCGCTCAAATCATGGTGGGGCCAGATCGACCAGTGGCGCGCGCGCGATTGCCTGAAATTCAAACAGGGCCGCGACGTGATCATGCCGCAATATGCGGTGAAGCGGCTGTATGAGCTGACCAAGGATCGCGACGTCTATATTACGACCGAGGTTGGCCAGCATCAGATGTGGGCCGCGCAATATTACCGTTTCGAGGAGCCGAACCGCTGGATGACCTCCGGCGGCCTTGGCACCATGGGCTACGGCCTGCCTGCCGCTGTCGGCGTGCAGATGGCGCATCCGGAGTCGCTCGTCATCGATATTGCTGGCGAGGCGTCCGTGCAGATGACCATGCAGGAAATGTCGACGGCCATACAATATGACCTGCCGATCAAGATTTTCATCCTGAACAACGAATATATGGGCATGGTGCGCCAGTGGCAGGAACTGCTGCATGGCGGGCGCTATTCGCACTCGTATTCGGAAGCGCTGCCTGATTTCGTCAAGCTGGCGGAAGCCTATGGCGGCGTCGGCATCCGTGCGGAAAAGCCGGACGAACTCGACGACGCGATCCACGAGATGATCAATGTGCGCCGCCCGGTCATTTTCGACTGCCGCGTCGCCAAGAACGCGAACTGCTTCCCGATGATACCGTCCGGCCGTGGCCACCACGAGATGCTGCTGGGCGATGATACCACCGAGGCGCTTGAAACCGCCATCACCGACGCCGGCAAGGTGATGGTGTAAGCGGATGGTAAAGGATGATTTGCGGGAGCAGCACACGCTCTCCGTGCTGGTGGACAACGAGCCGGGCGTATTGGCGCGCGTCATCGGGCTGTTTTCCGGCCGCGCCTACAATATCGACTCGCTCACCGTCTCCGAGACTGTGCATGAGGCGAACCTTTCGCGCATAACGATCGTCACCACGGGGTCTCCGATGGTGATAGAGCAGATCAAGAACCAGCTCGACCGGCTGGTGCCCGTACGCACCGTTACCGACCTGACAGTGACCGGAAGTCCGATCGCGCGCGAACTGGCGCTGTTGAAGGTGACGGGCAAGGGCGACAAGCGCGTCGAGGCGCTGCGGCTGGCGGAGGCTTTTCGCGCAAAGATCGTCGATGCGGGCACGGAGCATTTCATTTTCGAGATCACCGGCCGCGTGTCCAAGATCGAGACATTCATTCAGCTGATGCAGCAACTCGGGCTGGTGGATGTCGCCCGCACCGGCGTCGCCGCCATCTCTCGCGGTTCGGAGCCAATGTAATGGAGTTGAAAACCTGGCTCGTGTTTCTCGCGGTGAGTATCCTGCCCGTCATCAGTCCGGGGCCGGCGATTTTGCTCGCGATATCGAACGCATTGCGGTTCGGCGCGCGCGCGACTCTCTATTCGGCGGCTGGCAATATGCTTGGTCTGATCTGCGTCGGCTTCGCGGTCGCGTTCGGCCTCGCGGCGATCATGGCCGCCTCTGCGACAGCGTTTGCAATCGTCAAATTCGTTGGGGCGATCTACCTCGTTTATCTTGGCGTCAAACTTTGGCGCGACAAGACGGCTTTTGCAGTGCAAACCGGACCGGCGCCGCTTGCCAAGACGCCTTGGAAGCTGTTCGCGGAAGCCTTTATCGTCTCCGTCACGAATCCGAAGGCGATTATCATTCTTGCAGCGCTTATCCCGCCATTCGTTAACCCGAACGCGCCAGCCATACCGCAGGTGGCGATCATGTCGATGACCTATGCGGGAATGTGCTTCCTCAATCACGTAGGTCTGGCGTTTGCTGGCGGCTGGATGCGGCGCATGTTCGCCTCGGAGCGCCGGATGCGCAATCTGCGCCGCTCGCTAGGCGCGATGTTTGTAGGCTTCGGCGCAGCGCTGGCGACGACCTCACGATGAGGAGGCGGGACTAAGCAGCCGAATGATAAAGCAGGCCGTCAAGTTCCGGGTTTAACTTGCGGATTGCCCGCGACTTTTCTATCAACGATCAATGTAAAAACGACAGGGAATTTATTCATGCGTGTGTATTACGACCGCGACGCGGACATCAATCTGATCAAAAGCAAAAAAGTTGCGGTGATTGGCTATGGCAGCCAAGGCCACGCGCATGCGCTGAATTTGCGTGACAGCGGCGTCAAGGATGTCGTGGTGGCGCTCCGCGAGGGTTCGGCCTCGGCGAAGAAGGCCGAAGGCGAAGGGCTGAAGGTCATGGGCGTATCCGACGCGGCGAAATGGGCCGACGTGATGATGATGCTCACACCCGACGAATTGCAGGGCGACATTTACGAGGCGCATCTTAAGTCGAACATGCGCGAGGGCGCGGTTCTGCTGTTCGCGCATGGCCTGAACGTGCATTTCAACCTGATCACGCCGCGCGCTGATCTCGACATCGCGATGGTTGCGCCGAAAGGTCCTGGCCATACCGTGCGCGCCGAATACAAGCGCGGCGCGGGCGTGCCGTGCCTGATCGCGATTGCGAAGGATTCGAGCGGCAACGCGCACGAACTGGCGCTCTCCTATGCAAGCGCCATCGGCGGCGGCCGCGCTGGCATCATCGAGACGACATTCAAGGAAGAATGCGAGACCGACCTGTTCGGCGAGCAGGCGGTGCTCTGCGGCGGTCTGGTCGAATTGATGCGCGCAGGTTTCCAGACGCTGGTCGAGGCCGGTTACTCACCGGAAATGGCGTATTTCGAATGCGTCCACGAGGTGAAGTTGATCGTCGACCTGATCTATGAGGGCGGCATCGCCAACATGAACTACTCCGTCTCGAACACGGCGGAATATGGCGAATATGTCAGCGGCCCGCGCGTCGTGACGCCGGAGACCAAGGCGCGCATGAAAGACATCCTCACCGACATTCAGGAAGGCCGCTTTGCGCGCGACTGGATGCTGGAAAATAAGGTGGGGCAGACGAGCTTCAAGGCCATGCGCGCCAAGTCCGAGGCTGATCCTATCGAGCAGGTCGGCGCGAAATTGCGCGGCATGATGCCATGGATTGCCGAGCGCGCAATGGTCGACAAGAGCAAGAATTAAGTAGTTTGCATCTGCACAACTTAAAAAAAATGGCGCCAATTGGCGCCATTTTCATTGAAAGTATATTACTTGTTTATTTCAAAGGCTCGCTCTCGCGCGCGCCAAACTTGTAGTTCAGACCGACGCGGACGACGTCAAATGTCAGATCAGATTTGAAGCTGTCGGTGTTGAAATCATCACCGTTGAAGACTTTTCCTTTGAAGTTGTAGTCTTCCTCGCCGAGGTCAACATACAGATATTCAGCTTTCAAAGACCAGCCGCCACCGAGCATGGCTTCCATGCCAGCGCCGATGGTGTAGCCGAAATGAGTTTCGTCAGCCGAAGCCTTCGATGCTTCATTGAGAAGATTGAAAGCTGGATTAGGGTACGTGACTGTCAGATCACCTTGAGTTTTGCCATACGCCAAACCGCCCGTGATGTAAGGCATGAAACGCCCGGCGGCGTAGCCCAAGCGACCACGAACCGTACCGAAGTAATCCAGCTCGAATTCGTGCTTTTTGGCGAAGTTGCCGTCATCCGTTGTGAAGGTGTCGGATCCTTCAAAATCGGTCGCGGAGATGTCGCCTTCTATACCGAGGACAAACGTACCCTGCTGCTTATTGTAACCGATCTGGACGCCGCCAAGCCATCCATCGGCCCCAAGGTCGCGTGTAGGATCAGCGTAGCCGGCATCGTCAGGGCCGGGCGTGTTTGGATTGTCAAAGCCGAGCCGTCCATCCCAGCCGCCATCAGCGTAGCCGCCGTGGACGCCGAGGTAAAAACCCGTCCATGTAATTGGGCTGTAAGCTTCAGGGGCATCTTTCATGCTTTCGCCAGCGTAAATATCGGCGGCGGTTGCATGGCCAAGGCCGGCAAGCATTGCTGCGCCAAAGAGGCCAAATTTAAGGTTTTTCATAGTGTTATCCGATACTGGAATTTTTGTTTAATTCAACCTCACTTTTATCTAGTTTTAATCCAATTTCTGCAACCCAGAAGTTTAATTTTACGCTTTATGACATAAAATTGTGGCTCACTTGCCTCATTTGACCAAAAATGTGGTTTTATTTCTGCAGGGGAAATGGAAGAATTTGCTCTCGAAATAGTTGCCGGTAGTAAGCCGGCATGAGTGAACATAAGCTGGAAATCGCAAATCTCGGCCGAAGGGCCGACTGAAAATCAGTTTTATTCAAATCAATCAAGAATCAGGGGTGCGATTTTCACCGCACCCCTGATTTTAGCTATCCAGTTTCCGTCGCGCATCGTCGAGATCGGAGTGCTCGTTTCGAGCGCGCCTCATGCGCAGGAGCTGAAAGACCGCGATGACAATGACCGCCCCAAATGTCATCGCGATAAGAATTTCGACTAAGCTGTCGGTACCCATTTTTGATCTCCCAATCAGGTTTTCAGGGACTTGCTCACACTGTTGGCGAGAAGCGTATGTGCTGATTCAACCCTGCGGGGAGGACTTTGGTTCCTGTGTTTGCGTGCTTTGCGGCGTCATGCCGAAGTGCAAGACCCCCGCAGCGACAAGCAGCGCAGCGCCAAGCGCCGTCAGCCAGCCGAGCGGAAAGAGCAGGAGCACCCCACCTGCGCCGAACATGATCCGCTCAGCCATCGTCGCATGACGCGACAGATAGCCAGTCAGCGCAACGCATAGGCCCGCCAGGGCCGCGCACGCAATCAGGAACGTTGCGCCGATTTCGCTCCATTCTCCGGCGTTGGCGGGCCAGGTTCCGCTTGGCGCCAGCATGAGCAGGCCAAGCCCGTCGGGGTTGAGGCAGAACAGGAATGGCACCAGAAACGCGGGCAGGGTGTATTTCCAGGCCTGCAGCATTGTTGGGAATGGCGAGCCTCGCGTGATCGCGGACGCGGCGAATGGCGCTAGCGCGGTCGGGGGGGATACGTCGGACAGCACGGCGTAATAGAACATGAACATGTGCGCCGCCGGTTCCGGCACGCCGACCTTGGTCAGCGCGGGCACGAGCATGACCGCCGCAACGATATAGCTCGCCGTCACCGGCACGGCGGTGCCTAATATCCACATTGCGAGCGCCGCCAGCGCTATGGTGCCAATGCGGGAGCCGCCGCCCAGATCCACGATGATAGACGACATCGTAAGACCGAGGCCCGTCAGGTTCACCACCGAGACGATGATCCCGGCGCACGCGCATGTCGCCACGATCCCGAGAACGGAGCGCGAGCCGTCCGACAGCGCGTCGATCATGTTGCGCGAGGTTGGCGTCGCCTCGCGTCCCGACTGCTGCATCCGCAATGCCTGGAAGCCCGAAATCGCAATCGCCGTCATGATGCCCCAAAAGATCGCGACCGATACGCGCGCGTCGATCCACGAGCCGAGACCGGCTGCCTGCGCAGCGCCCGTTTGGCCCAGGGCATAAACTCCGAGGCTGACCCCCACGCCTATCGTAAAAGCTTCCATCGTCACGAGGCGGCTCTGCGACCGTATCATCGAGAGCGTGAACGCAATCGCGATCGACCAGAACACCGCCATGAATGAGGTGAACCCCCAGATCAGCAAGACTGCGATGGCCCCGAGCGAGAAGAAGTGATAGCCCTCCGTCCATGTCAATCGCCAGAGCGAGGCGTCGGACATCTTGACAGCCTTGACGTTGAGCCGCCGCGCGTCGCCCTCGGTCATCAGCCAGCAGGACAGGTAATAGAGGAGGGTCGGGATCGTCGCGTAAATCAGGATGTTGAGATAATCGACGTTGAGATATTCCGCGATGATGAACGCGGCGGCGCCCAGGGTCGGAGGCGAAAGCGTTGCGCCGATGCCAGCCGCCGACATCATTCCGCCCGCCACGTTCGGCGTATAGCCCGCCCGCTTGAGCATGGGCCATGCCAGCGATGCGACCGTCACGGTCGTC
>JBGSLP010000464.1:0-6729 GCA_041740655.1 Alphaproteobacteria bacterium | reverse complement strand
AGCACGGCGCCCTCGCCGGTGTTAACGTCTGCGATGGCTTTGATGATGGCCTTGCGGCGTTCCTCTATGTCGTCCTGCGGCGTTATGCAGATGGTCGCAATCTGCTCCTGCGGGCCGACGACGTGCTCGAGCGCTGCCTTGAATTCGGTAGCTAGATTGCCGTGTGTGACGATGACAACGCCAATCATTTGGCCCATCGGGTTATTAGATTACCAAGGATAACATTAGCCGCAGAGATATCAAAGCGCTGTGTTCGATCATAACGGCAGCAGCACATTTGTCATCGCCAGAATGGAAAAAAGAGATTCAATGGTTACGGACTAAGGCTAAAAAAGCACATAATGCCAGATTGTTAGCCGAGTGACGCGACCGCTAGCCAAAGCTTGTGCCGCGCAGACGCCTCGAACGGGTCGAGCGACAAGCATGGAAGCCTAATTCCCTGCACGTCCTCAAACGGCGGGGGCGAGAGCGGCATGCGCTGCACGTCTTCATACCGCATAAGGTCGACCAAAAGCCGGATTTCCGCACTGGCCTGATATTCCGCGTCTATGATGCCGACGCCGCGGACCTCAAGTTTGCCCGCAATAAAATCGGGCGCGCTGGCGACCAAACGCCCTTCCACAGCTTCGAGGCAAACCCTGTCATCCGCGACGAGGACCGCGCGCGATCCGGCGGGCGCGAATAGCGGGGCAGGGGCGCCGATGAGGCGCAAGGCGAGGTCCGATTTCCCAGACCCGGAAGGTCCGCGCAGCAGCACGCCGCAGCTTCCCAACTGGATGCAAGTCGCGTGCATGGTTATGCTCAAGGGCTTACCCGTAAGACAGTGATCGGCATTTTAGATTAGCGGCAGGCGGATTACAAAACGGGCGCCGTACACCTTCCCTACATAGGCGAGCGTCGAACCGGCGCGCCTTGGCGCCGGGTTTATCCTGTTCTCCGCCCACATGCGCCCGCCATGGGCAATGACGATCTGCTGCGAAATATGAAGGCCAAGGCCGGAATTTTGTCCGAAGGCTTCATGCTCCGGCCGGTCCGTGTAGAAACGGGTGAATACCTTTTCGAGATTTTCCGGCGCTATGCCGCGCCCCTCGTCCTCGATGGCGATCTCGACTTCCCTTGTTTTGCGGATGTTTTTGACCGTCACGTAAATCGTGCCGTCAGGCGGCGAGAACGATATGGCGTTGTCGATGACGTTATTGATGACCTGACTGAGCCGACTATCGTGAGCATTGACCAGAAACCCTGGCGCGGTCTTTGCGCGTCCGGTTCCCTGCTGCGTTTCGACCGAAAGAGATACGGACGGAGTGCCGGGCCTGTGGATGTCGTTGATGACGCCGCATACCGCCGCCAGAAGCTGCGCGATGTCGACAGGCTCGGCGTTTTCGCGCGTCAGTTCGGCGTCAAGCCGGGATACGTCGGAAATATCGCTGATCAGCCGGTCCATGCGGCGAACGTCATGCTTGATAATGTCGATCAGCCGCTCTCGTTCCTCATCCGTTTTGCAAAGATGAAACGTGTCCGCCGCGCTGCGCAGGGACGTGATCGGATTTTTGAGTTCATGCGCCACGTCGGCCGCAAAGCATTCGGTTGCGTCGACGCGCTGGAATAGCGTTGCGGTCATATCCCTGAGGGCGCGCGACAAGTGGCCGATCTCGTCCGAACGGGTCGAGAAGTCAGGAATTTGCTCGCGAGATCGAATGCTCGTCCGTACGCGCTCGGCGGCTGAAGCGAGGCGGTGGATCGGCCCTGCGATTGCGCCCGCGAGCACAACTGACAGTACGAACGTCACCACGACCACCAGACCCGCGAGCGAGATGATCGCGATGCGTTCTTTCATAATGATCTGGTCGATCTCACCCTGGGGCGAAGTCAGCAAGAGCGCGCCCATAACGCTACGCATTCGCTGGACGGGGACGCCCACGCTCACGATGGTTTCGCCTTTGTCGGAGATGCTGACGAGTTTGGTCGGCTCCCCTGTAAGCGCGATTGTGACCTCTTTGTAGGCCTTGCCGTTTGCGGCGCCTATATCGCGATATTCCGGCAAATTACGGTTGCTGGAGACCTTTTTGATCCATCCCCATGCCCGCTCGATAAAAGTAGCCTGCGCCGGTTCGACAGACGGCATGTCTGGACGCAGCACTTGCCCGTTGCTGTAGAGCCGTTTGCTGTCGGCAAGAAGAACGCCGTCATTATCGTAAATGCGCGCCCGCATGCCGGTGGACTTGGCGACTTGCCTTATGACTGGCGTCACGATCTCGGGATTGAGAGCGAACGAGAGGGTGGGAGGCCTGCCGTCTCCATCCCGCAAAGCTGACGGCATCTTCAGCATCAGTTCGGCTTCGGGGGGAAACTGCTCGCTTTCGGCGTTGGCTTTTTCGGCGAGGGTGAGAGCGATCAGCTTGCCGTGTTCGAGCAGACTGTCCGCTCGGTTGTCGATCAGGCCCGCGCGAAACTGGATGAGATACAAAATACCGGCGACCAGAATGATCAGCCCGAACACGTTCAAGACGACAATGCGCTTCGTGATGCTGGTGAAGCTGTATGTCTGACGGAAACGCCGTAGGGCGCTTGTGAACCTGCGCCACCGGATTGCCCGCTTGAGCTTCGGTTTATCAGCCGGTACGTCCCACGAGCCTGCCGCTTCAATGGTCATAAGCGCTTGATGCCCTATTCCTTGAACCGGTAGCCGACGCCGTAAAGGGTTTCGATAACGTCAAAATTGTTATCGACCACTTTGAATTTTTTCCGCAGCCGCTTGATGTGGCTGTCGATCGTGCGGTCGTCCACGTAGACCTGATCGTCATACGCTGCGTCCATCAGGGCGTCGCGGCTTTTGACCACCCCCGGTCGATGCGCAAGCGCCTGGAGAATCAAAAATTCCGTTACGGTCAGCGTGACCTGCTTGCCGTCCCAGATGCAGGTATGCCGCTCCGGGTCGAGTTTGAGTTTGCCGCGCTCGATGATCTTTGCCGGGTCTTCGGGGCCCGCAGAGGGATCGCGAGGGGTCGAGCGACGCAGGATAGCGCGCACCCGCTCGACAACAAGCCGCTGCGAAAACGGTTTGCGGATATAATCGTCCGCGCCCATTTTCAGGCCGAAGAGTTCGTCGATTTCCTCATCCTTTGAGGTGAGGAAAATAACCGGCATCTCGCTCCGCTGGCGCAGGCGGCGCAGAAGCTCCATCCCGTCCATGCGAGGCATTTTGATATCGAAGATGCCCATATCGACAGGATCGGCCGATATGCCGTCATATGCTGAAGCGCCGTCGTTGTAAGCCTGAATTTTGTAGCCTTCGGCTTCCAGCACCATTCTCAAGGATGTGACTATATTCCTGTCGTCATCTACCAGTGCGATTGTCGGCATGTGCTCAAAAGCCTCTCGGGGTTCGTCGATAAGGCTGACTGCATTATGGCTCTAATTTGGGTGAAATGTGGCAATAACACCACAAACTACGAGAGGCATCCTAACCATTTTCAACGCCAGCGCAACATGACAAGCAAAAATTAGCTCCTCACCGGCGGCTTTATCCCGATGCGATACCTTTTGATATGCGCATCAACGCCATTTCGAATCACATCTCCATCTAACGGTGTATTTATTTTTATATAATTCTGACTTTAGCTTGTGTTAATCCGCCATTCAGCCTTAGAACCGCACTTTTCCGGAACGATCGCTGGTAGGCCGCCGTTTTAGCGGCAAATGGCTTTGGCCGATCAAAACGAAAAGGAGTCGACGGGTGCAGACGCTGGCGAAAGATGAGGCCGATCAAGCTGGTTTCAACGGCTTCACCTCGGTTCACAAGAACAATAACGCCGCCGAGCTTGTTGAGGCGGCAGTCAAGCGCGGCGAGGGTCGCCTTACCTCGACAGGCGCCCTTAGCGTTCGGACGGGTGCGCACACCGGACGCTCCGCCGCCGATAAATTCATCGTTTGCGACGCAACGACCGAAGGCGTCATCTGGTGGGATAACAACAAGCCGATTTCACCGCAAGCGTTCGACCTTCTGCGCGACGACATGTTGAGCTACGCGCGCGATCACAAACTTTATGCACAGGATTTGCACGCGGGGGCCGACCCGGCGCACCGGATTCGCGCGCGCGTGTTTTGCCAGTACGCGTGGCACGCACTGTTTATCCAGCATCTCCTGATACGCCCGGAGCAGGCTGCGCTCGCCGCCTTCGCGCCAGACCTCACCATCGTCGATTTGCCCGGCTTCAAGGCGGACCCCGCACGGCATGGCGTCCGCAGCGAAACCGTCATCGCCTGCGATTTCGAGCGCGGCCTCGTGCTTATCGGGGGCACGTCCTATGCGGGCGAGATCAAAAAATCGGTTTTCAGCTACCTGAACTACGTGCTCCCGGCCAAAGGCGTTATGCCGATGCACTGCTCCGTCAATGATGGCGAGGGCGGCGCGGCCGTATTTTTTGGTCTCTCGGGCACGGGTAAAACGACGCTCTCCGCCGATCCCGCGCGCATCCTCGTCGGGGATGACGAGCACGGATGGAGCGCCGACGGCTTGTTCAATTTCGAAGGCGGCTGCTACGCAAAAACGATCCGCCTGACGCCGGAAGCCGAGCCGCAGATTTACGCCGCCGTAAATCAATGGAGCGCCGTGCTCGAAAATGTCGTGCTCGACCCGCTCACGCGCGCGCCAGATTTCAACGACGCCTCGCTGACCGAAAACACGCGCGGCGCCTACCCCCTCAGCTTTATTGAGTCGGCAAGCCTCACGCGCCGCGCCGGACATCCCCGCAACATCGTGATGCTGACGGCGGATGCGTTCGGCGTCCTGCCTCCGATCGCCAAGCTGAGCGCGGAGCAGGCGATGTATCACTTTCTCTCCGGTTACACCGCCAAAGTCGCAGGCACTGAAAAAGGCGTCAGCGAACCGCAGGCGACGTTCTCGACCTGCTTCGGCGCGCCGTTCATGCCACGGCATCCGAGCGTGTACGGCAGTCTACTGCGCGAGCTGATTGGTCTCCACGGTGTCGATTGCTGGCTGGTCAACACCGGCTGGACCGGCGGCAAATACGGTGTGGGTAGCCGCATGTCGCTTCCGGCCACCCGCACGCTGCTCTCGACTGCCCTCTCCGGCGGCTTTGCTGGCGCGCCAATGCGCCTCGATCCGGTATTCGGATTCGAGGTTCCGGTGCAATGCCCGGGCGTCGACGCGCACATTCTCGATCCGCGCGAAACCTGGGCCGATCAAGCCGCATATGATGCGCAAGCCGCGGTGCTTGCGAAAATGTTCGCGGAGAATTTCCAGAAATTCAAAACCTTCGTCGATGCTGGCGTACAGGCCGCAGATCCTCTTTTCCGTCGCGCCGCCGAGTGACGCCGTAACCATCCGCTAAAGTTGGCGCGGCTTGAGCCAACTTTAGCGTTTGGCGCCAGCCGCGCTTGCTTTAAGAGGACGTGGGCGAAACTCTCAAAGGCGCGCAAATGGCCTTTCTCGACAGCCTCAACGATGCATGCGCCAACGCGCTGAAATGGCTGAGCGCAAAAGCGTCACGCTCGATTGCGCTTCTCATCGTGCTGTGTTGCTGCCTCTATATCCCTGGGCAGGCCTCTCTGCCTGTCACGGACCGCGACGAGGCGCGGTTCGCCCAGGCTACCAAGCAGATGCTAGAGACGGGCGATTTCATCGACATCCGCTTCCAGGAAACGCCGCGCTATAAAAAGCCGGTTGGCATCCACTGGCTGCAATCCCTGAGCGTCGCCGCCTTCGGCAACGATGAGCGCAACAATATTTGGGCTTACCGCATCCCCTCGCTTCTTGCGATGATCGCCGCTGCGATCCTGACATGGTGGGCGGCAAGGCCGATTTTCGGGCGCGAGACGGCGCTGCTCGCCGCCATCCTCCTCGCCAGCGCCATCACGGTTAGCTTTGAGTCGCGCATCGCCAAGTCGGACGCGGTGCTGTTCGCGCTCATCATTCTGGCGCAGGGAGCGTTCGCCCGGATTTTCCTGCTCGACAAAAAGCGATCGGAAATGGTCGCCGTCGCGGCGACGTTCTGGGTGGCGATGGGCGCGGCAATCCTCGTGAAGGGGCCAATCGCGCCCGTCGTGCTGGGTGTGACTGGCGCGGCGCTCGCCATCATGCACCCCGACCGCCGGTGGCTTCGCAATCTGCACGCCGCCTGGGGCATACCGGTGATGCTTCTCATCACGCTCCCCTGGTTCATCGCGATTGGCGTGATTTCGGAGGGCACGTTCTTCACCGGATCGGCGGGCAAGGATTTTGCGGGCAAGCTCGTCAGCGGCGCCGAAGCCCATGGCGCGCCGCCCGGCTTCTATCTCATCGCATTCTGGTGGAGCTTCTGGCCGGGCGCGCTGATCGTCACGGGCGGGGCGGCGCTATGGCTCTGGCGCAACCGTATCGACAGGCGCGCGTTGTGGCTGCTGGCTTCCATCCTTCCGTATTGGCTCATCATCGAATTGGTGCCGACCAAGCTACCGCATTATGCGCTTCCCGTTTATCCGGCGATAGCCATGGGCGCGGCCTGGGCGTTGCGCGAAGGGCTAGCAAGCGCGCAAATTCCGATGCGCACCTACAAGCAGGCGACCGCGATCTGGGTATTCGTCGTGGTCGCGCAAGTCACCGCGTTTGCGGTCGCGCTGTGGTGGTTCAACTCGGAGTGGAGCGTGCTGCTGGCGCTGCTCGGGGTCGGCGTTGTCTCGGTGGCGGGTTTGACAGCCGTTGCCGCTTGGGGGCGCCGCAGTTATGCA
>JBGSLP010000463.1:0-8432 GCA_041740655.1 Alphaproteobacteria bacterium | reverse complement strand
CATCCTCATTTTCCGCGAAAAAGGCGTGGCGGCGATGATCACCGCCAACGTGCCGGAAGCCGCGCTGACTTCACGCGCCATCACTCAGGAGCAGATCGAAGCCGCGCTTGCGAGCGCTGAGGTGCGCGACGAAGCCGAGGGCGCGAGGGCGCTGTTTGAGCTTGGCTATCTGGGGCCGTTTGAGGAAGACGTCTCGCTGATGGGCAACACCAAAGGCTACCGGCTGAAAGCGGATGCTGGCGCGACGCCGGGCGAAAAACTGCGGCCGTTTTTCCTCGTTGCGCCGTCGCTGCACAAACTGCCGCTCAACATGGTAGAGGAGACGGCGGCCAAAGCGTTCAAGTCCCTCGATCAATTTCGCGATGCGGACATCGTGGAGACGCGAAAAGTGCATATTGCGGGGCTCGAGGCTGTGGAGATTTCGGGCACGGCCGCAGACTGGAAATCCGGCGAGCAGGCGGGGCTTTATCAGGTCATGATCCCCGGCCCAACCGGCGGCTATTTCCGGCTCGTAGGCTTCGCCCCAAAAGAGAACTGGGAGGAAAACCTCGCCGAATTCCGCAAGATCGCCGAAAGCTTCCGTCCACTTTCGTAGTTACGCTTGCGCCCGCTTCCGCAGAAATTGCAGGTAATTGACTGAGCAGTCGTTCGATACGATCCATCGCATGGTGAGCGGATTGAGGCTGACGCCCGCCCGCTCCAGTTCCTCGAAGCCGTGGCGCGCCAGACCGCTCGCGATTTCGGACGGCTTGACGAATTTGCGCCAGTCGTGAGTGCCGCGCGGCAGCCATCCGAGCACATATTCGGCCCCGATAATCGCCTTCGCCCATGAGGCGGCGGTGCGGTTCAACGTGCCGATCACGATGATGCCCCCCGGCGCGACCAGCGGCGCCAGCGCGTCAAGGAACTGGCCCACATCCGCGACATGCTCGATCACCTCGAGCGACAGCACGATGTCGAACGGCGGCTCGCCTGCCAAATCCTCCGGCAGCGCGTGGCGGTATCGCACGCTCGCGCCCGTTTTGGCCGCATGACGCGCGGCGACTTGCACATTCCGCTCCGCCGCGTCTATGCCGATGCATTCGGCGCCGAGATACGACAGCGGCTCCGTCACAATCCCCGCGCCGCAACCGACGTCTAGCAACCGCATCCCCGCCAGTGGTTCGCCGCCACCCGGCGATGACCCGATGAGCGCGGGCAGGCGGGCCGAGAGATGCGCCACCCGGGCGGCGTTGAAAGCGTGAACGACCTTGAAGGCGCCATCCGGCTTCCACCATTCGTCAGCCAGCGCGTTGAAGCGGGCTATCTCCGCCGGGTCGGACGTTGCGGCCAAGGCCGATGGCTTGCGAATATCTTTTCTGAGCATGGCGCGTGTCCGGTTCAGCCTCACCAATGACCCTTGCGCCTGTTCCAGGCGTAGAGCAGATGCGCAATCATGTGATACGTCGCGCGGGCGACGGGTTGGATCACGTGGAAGGTCGTCAGTTGCCCCAGCCACGCATCGCCGGGCGTGCGCAGCCATATCTGGCTCGCGCAATCCGCGCCAACGTAGAGGACGCCGTTAGCGTCGAGGCCATGCAGCTTTTCCCGGATATCCTCCAGCGAGGCGCCGAACCCCGCCAGCGCTTCCGGTTCCAGATTGATGTCGCGAAACTCGATGGCCCCGCTGCGAGCCGCTTGCACCAGCCGATTGCGCTGCCAGTCAATGCCCGCGTCACAGACCGGGCATTTGGTGTTGTACCACACGGTGAGCTTCGGACGCATCGGCGCGGGTCTCTGCGAGCAGGCGATCCCTACACTAGACCGCATCGGGCGGCGCTTGACAGAGCCGAAACGTCGCGCCTAAGTTGGCGACGGTTGACCGGACGCGTAGCTCAGCGGTAGAGCATCGCCTTCACACGGCGGGGGTCACAGGTTCAATCCCTGTCGCGTCCACCACGCCCCCGCTCCACCGCCACCCAGCCGGTTCTAATGCGGCCAGATGGTGAAGGTGTAGAGCCCGTACGCGGCCAGCAGCCCGATCCCTTCCATGCGGCCGATGCGGTATCCGGTGCGCGCGGCGATGAGCAGCAATACGGAAACCGCCACCATCACAAGGTTGTCGAAATTGACGATCTGCGCCGGAATAACCGTTGGCGCGATAAGCGCGGTCACGCCGCCGATGCCGAGGATGTTGTAAATGTTGGAGCCGAGAATATTGCCCAGCGCTACGTCGGCGTGGCGGCGGAGCGCGGCGATGACGGACGTGACAAGTTCTGGCAGCGACGTGCCGATGGCGACGATAGTGAGGCCGATGACGGTCTCGGAAATACCGAAGGCGCGAGCGATGCCGCTGGCCCCGTCGACCAGCAATTTTCCGCCGAGCACGACGATCACCAAACCGCCGATCGCCATGGCGAGAGGCATGGCCACGTTCGGTGAGGTTGTGGGTATCGCGATCGCGGAGGCGACAGGCGCTTCCGCCGCGCCGGATTTGTCGGCAGCGCCGCCATGCAGTTGCCGATGCGCGTCGAACTTTTCATAAGCGGCCGTATGGCCACCGGGCGCGCCCGAAGTCTCCTGCCGATAGACATAGAAAAGATAGATTGCCAGCGCGGCGACGAAAACCGCCCCGACAGTTCGGTCGAGCGGCGTGAAATATCCGACCGCACAGAACGCCAGCGCCGTCGCCAGCACGAACACGCCATCGCGGCGCAAGGCCCGGCGCTCGACCGCGATAGGGGTGATGATCGCGGAAATTCCAAGGATCAGCAGGATATTGGCGATGTTGGAGCCGACGATATTGCCGACGGCGATGCCGGGTGAGCCTGCGAGCGAGGCCTGCACGCTCGTCACCAGCTCGGGCGTCGAGGTGCCAAAACCCACGAGCGTGAGGCCGATCAGCAGCGGCGACATGCCAAGGCGCTCGGCCGTTGTCGATGCGCCGCGCACAAGAAGCTCCCCGCCGACGATCAACAGAACGAGACCGCCAGCCAGCAAAACATAATCCGTCATTCAATCCCCCAAGATTACGATAGCGTACCGCAGATGGGGCGCGTTTGCGGCGTTGGAAGTGGCGCAAGGGCAACGGATCGGGGCGCACAACGCTTTTCCCACCGCTTGTTGACATCGCTGGACCCGCTTGGCGGCGGGCGGTGTATGTGGTAATAACATTACATGAGCCGCCAGAAAACCGCCGCCGCGCCGTTCCTGCCGCATGGGCATAACCACGGGCTTTGTATCGAGCGTGCGCTTGCGCGAGCGCGGGCGACCTGCGCGGAGCGCGGCGTGCGCTTCACCGAGCTGCGTGAGCGGGTGTTTCGCGAAATCGCATCGAGCCACAAGCCGCTCGGCGCCTATGACCTTATCGATCGGCTGGCGGTCGACAGCAAACGCCTTGCGCCGATCTCGGTCTATCGCATCATCGAGGTGCTGGAGGCGGCGGGGCTGGTGCACAGGCTGGAGAGCAAGAACGCTTATTTCGCCTGCCATTCCGAGCACGAGCATGCGGCCGCCTCCATCGTGCTGATCTGCGAGGCCTGCGGGCGGGTCGCGGAAACGGATGCGCCGGATGCCCGCGACGCCATCGCCTGCGTAACGCAGGACTCGAATTTTCAGATCGCGGACTCGGTGCTGGAAATAAAGGGCCGCTGCGGGGATTGCGCCGGGAGCGCCGCCGCGCAATGACGGCCCCCGTCTCAATGCTGGCGCCCGCGCCCGTCGTCATTGCGCCCGTGACGCCGCTTGTGGTCGCGAAGAGGCCGCTCGTTTCGGCGAACCGCATCAGCCTCAAACTCGGCGCGCGGACGGTCATCGAGGATGTCACCCTCACCATCCATGCCGGCGAAATCGTCACCGTGATAGGCCCGAACGGCGCTGGCAAAACGACGCTGGGCCGGTTGATGCTCGGGCTGGCGAAGCCTGACAGCGGCAGCATTGATCGCGCGCCCAAGATCAGGGTCGGCTACGTTCCTCAGCGTTTCGCAATAGACGCCGCGATCCCCCTCGATGTGGCGCGGTTCATGACGCTTGGCGTCCGGGCGAACGCGGCGGAAGTCGTGGCGGCGCTTGAGGAAACGGGCGCGGCGCATCTTGCAAGATCGTCCATAGCCACGCTGTCAGGCGGCGAATTCCAGCGCGTTCTGCTGGCGCGGGCGCTGATGGCGGCGCCGGATTTTCTGGTGCTGGACGAGCCCGTGCAGGCCGTCGATTACGCAGGCGAGGCGCAGCTCTATGACCTGATCGCCGCCATCCGCAACCGGCGTGGCTGCGGCGTGCTGCTGATCTCGCACGACCTGCACATGGTGATGAAGGCGAGCGACAAGGTGATCTGCCTTAACCGCCATATCTGTTGTCAGGGCGGGCCGCAGGCGGTGGCGAACGACCCGGCTTACCTAAAGCTCTTCGGCCTGAGCGGCCTCGATGCGCTCGGCATTTACCGCCATCGCCACGATCACGCGCATGACCTCTCCGGCGAGGTGTGCGAGGGGCACAAGCATGAGTGATCGCCGCCTCGAGGCTGAAAGCTTGCTCGCTCCAGTGATGAAAGCAGGGCTTGCGGATGCTTGACGATTTCTTTACCCGCGCGCTGATCGGAGGCGTCGGCGTCGCGGCGCTCGCGGCCCCGCTCGGATGCTTCGTCGTATGGCGGCGCATGGCGTATTTCGGCGAAACCATCGCCTATTCCGGACTGCTTGGCGTCGCGCTGGGCTTCATCCTCGGGATCGACCCGACCATCGGCGTGTTTGCCGTCTGCATGGTGATGGCCCTTTTGCTGGCAGGGCTACAGGGTCAGACAGTGCTGCCGGAGGATACGCTGCTCGGTATTCTCGCGCATGTGGGGTTGGCTGGCGGCCTCATTCTGGCGACCCTGACTGGCGGCGCGCGGCTGGACCTGATGGGTTACCTGTTCGGCGATATTCTGGCGGTGTCCGTCGGCGACGTCATCTGGATATGGGCGGGCGCCGTCGCGATTTACGCCGCGTTCTATTGGCTATGGCGGCCGCTACTGGCGATCAGCGTGCACGAGGAACTTGCGGCGGCGGAGGGCGTGAATGTGCGCCTCGTGCGCATCGCTTACATCCTGCTGATCGCGGTCGCCGTCGCGCTGGCGATGAAGGTCGTCGGCATCCTGCTCATTACGTCGCTGCTGATCTTTCCGGCGGCGGCGGCTCGGGCCTTTGCGCGCACTCCGGAGCAGATGGCGGGCGGCGCTGTCGTCATCGCGACCCTCAGCGTCGTTTTGGGGCTGACCATGTCGCTCCAGGCCGACACCCCGGCGGGGCCGTCCATCGTGATTGTGCTTGCGCTGTTTTTCCTCGCCTCCGCAGTCAGGGCCATGGCGACAGCGCGCGGTTGAGTCTTCCAAAACCCAGTTCAGCGTTGCCCAAACGCCGTGGCCGGAATAGTGTTCACGAGGTAACCCCCGCGCTCATAACGGACGAGGAACCAGCGATGCCTGAAGAGTTTTATCCCCGCATTGAAGAGGGGGATGGTGCGCACGGCTACCAGAAAACCGGCAATGGCGATGGCGGCAAAAAGCGGATCAACATCGCGCTGCAGGGCGGCGGTTCGCACGGCGCCTTCACCTGGGGCGTACTCGACCGCCTGCTGGAGGACGGACGTCTTGACATCGAGGCCGTGAGCGGCACAAGCGCCGGCGCCATGAACGCCGCCGTGATGGCCGACGGTTTCGTGCGCAACGGCAATCAGGGCGCACGGGATCAATTGCAGGCGTTCTGGAAAGCGGTAAGCGAGGAGGCCAAGTACAGCCCCGTGCAACGCGCGCCGTTCGATATGATCATGGGCACGTGGTCGCTCGACGCGTCGCCAGGCTACGCGTTTTTCGAGATGCTCAGCAAGGTGGCGAGCCCGTACGAGCTTAACCCGTTCAACCTCAATCCGCTCAAGGACTTGCTGGACACTGTGGTCGATTTCGAGAAGGTGCGCGAATGCACGCATCCGCTGGTTTTCATTTCCTGCACCAACGTGGAGACGGGGCGGGCGACGGTTTTCAAGCGCGACAAGATCAGCGCCGACGTGGTGATGGCCTCGGCATGCCTGCCGCACGTGTTTCAGGCGGTCGAGATCGACGGCGTGCCGTATTGGGATGGCGGGTATATGGGCAATCCCGTGCTGTTTCCCTTCCACGACTCGACGCAGACCTGCGATTACGTGATCGTGCAGATCAACCCAGTATTTCGCCCCGGCGCGCCAAAAACCAGCCGCGAGATCATGAATCGCATCAACGAGATCAGCTTCAACTCGGCGCTGATGCTGGAGTTGCGCGGCATTGACTTTGTGCGCAAGCTGATCGAGGACGGCAAACTGAGCGCGCAGGAATATAAGCGGATCAACATCCACACCATCGCCGCCCATGAGGATCTTGCGCCGCTTGGCGCATCAAGCAAAATGAATGGCGAATGGGAGTTTCTGCTGCATCTGTTCGAGATCGGACGGCGCGCGGCGGATAAGTTTCTAACCGAGAGCTATGACAGACTCGGCGTCATGCCGACCTGCAATGTGCGGGAGATATATCAGGGTGAAGGCTCGGATCCGAAACCTCGATATAGTCGCGGCCTTCGCTGACGGGCGTGCGTTGGTTTTGAGATCGCATCTCGGCGTGCGATCCCAAATCTTGTTAGCTTTGGACTCAGGCGGTCTGGCTGATGCGCAGAACCGCTGGGGGCGTTTTCAGCAGAATGACTATATCCGCAAGCGCTGACTGGCGACGGACATACACGCAGTCGAGGGTTACGCGGCGCTTGTAGCTTGCGCTGCTGCGACCGCTCACCTGCCACAGCCCCGTCAAACCCGGACGCACCTTAACATATTCCGCCGCATGACGGCCGTAGCGAAGCACCTCTGACGGCGTGATCGGACGCGGACCGACACAGCTCATATGGCCGAGGAGGATGTTCACGAGCTGCGGCAGTTCGTCGAGGCTCGATTTGCGCAGCATCTGCCCCAGCCAAGTAACGCGCGGATCGTTGGTGAGCTTCTGCGACGTTTTCCACTCAAGCGCGGCGTCGGGGTTTGTGGCGAGATGCGCTTCAAGACGCGCGCCCGCGTCCGACACCATGCTGCGGAATTTCATGCAAGGAAATGTACGCCCGCCAAATCCAACCCGGTTCTGGATAAACAGCACGGGGCGGCCCATGGTGACCAGCACCAGCAGCGCCACCATGATCGCCAACGGCGACAGCGCGATGATTGCGCAGGTTGCGATGGCGATATCCATCGCGCGTTTCCCCGCCCCGCCGATCGGAACCGGAAGCTCGTTCGGCGAGTCGGCTAACGAGTAAGATTGCGTAACCGTATCTTTATGACAAAGTGCCATTTTAAACTCCTCACAAATGATCGCCTCCGTGGAGGCACAAATCACAACCCGGTTTGATCCGGGCGATGCTGATCTCATTCGTGAGGTGGCCGTGCCCTGCCGACGATCTCGGCTCGCTTTGCCTTTGCACGATTAGTAATGCACAACCCCAAGATGCGGTCTTTTGTATTCATTATCAAGTCTGGTTGTCGAAGTGCGGCGGTTTCGCGCAGTAGTAGGCGATAAAATCCCGCCATGGTTTAAATTCAGGCCGTAAACGCCTCAGGAAACTTGACTTTTTCCCTAAGGCGTAAAAGCAGGATCAAACATATTGGTAAGCAAAATATGAACTGCGGCCAAGGCGGTCGCGCACGTCGCGGCTAACTGGTCGGGAGGTGGTCGCCCCCGCTATTTTTCAGTATATAGGCGGCGATCTGCCAGACGGACTTACGACGGGCCGTGCGTCGCCGGGTAAGATGTTGCGATAATCCTATCGAGCGGCACGTTCCACTCAAGCTGGGTCGGGCCGGTTTTGCGGATCAGCACGATCGAGGCTTCAAACCCGGCGGCGCGTTCGGCATGCTGCTTGCCGTCGCGGTAGAGCATGGGGAGGATGTATGACAGCATGCTTTGCGAGCGATCCTGAATCTCGAACCCGGTCGCTTCATTGAACAGCGCATCCCATGCGTGGGCGGAGTAGCGCCAGAAATCCCACGGCTCTTCGTGCATGCCGAGCGTCTGGTGGGTGAAAATCATACCGATGCCACCCGGTTTCAAAATCTTGTTGATCTCGATCGCGGCCTTCCATGGCATCAGCAGATGCTCGAACACCGATACGCTGTATACCGCGTCGAACGATTCCGGCTCGAACAATGCCGAAAGGTTGTGCGCGTCCCCCACCACATCGACGTTCTGCCCCGCGAGAATGTCCACGACGGTCACATCGGCATACGGAAAGGATTTGCTGCGGTCGATAAGGCTGCGGTCTCGCCCTCCGATATCCAGCATTTTCGGTCTGCCGGGGAACTGCTTGAGCATTTCGACAAACTTGCGCTCAACCTTGCCGCTTTCATCGGTGATGACGCGCTCGTTCAGAAGCTCGTTCAGGGGCGCCGAAATCCACTCGCCTTTGATC
>JBGSLP010000462.1:0-1865 GCA_041740655.1 Alphaproteobacteria bacterium | reverse complement strand
AACCGACACGGCTAGCCGAACACAGAATATACTTCTCGCTTATAATGTGTTCACGCGCCACTACCAAAACTTCACGGACGACGAAAAGGAGTTGATGGCCCTGTTCGGCCTCGGCCCGCTGCTCGAAATCACGTTCTGGTCGGGCCTCATCGACTCGGATCAAACCGTGTCGCGCAAGCTGCTCGCCGATGTGGATGTGGGCGCCTACAACATCATTTTCATCATGCCGAAGCTGCGCGAGCTGCTGACGCGCGATAATGACCGCGACGAGCTGCTGTTCACCGACGCGAACGGCTCCGAGCGCGAAATGAAACGCGTTCGCCTGCTGGTGGCCGAGAAAGAGCGTTCGCTCACGACGCCGAACCTCGTCACCAACATTCTGCGCTCGATGGACGAGCTCTATGAAAGCCTCGCCTCGCTTTACGGCGAAACGCGGGTTGCGCTGGCGGTCGGCGCCATCGACTCCGGCAGCGCCAAGTCTTTCGACTTCTTCGGCGCGACGGCGATCATGTCGGAAATCCGCAACCTGCTGGTCAATGTGTGGGACCGGATCAAATATTCGTCCGAGGATAACTTCCGCTATCAGATCGAGGTCGCGATCATGGCGTCGGGCTTCATCGCCCGCGTGAAGGAATCGCAGATGGCCAACCTCGTCAACGAGGAGCAGGGCCAGCGCATCACCCGCTCGGTCGCAAAATCCATCGAGATGCTGTTCCGTTGCGGCGCCTATACAGAGGAAATGGATAGCCCGCGCGAAGTGAAAGCCAGCGTCTATCTCACGCCGAAAGTGCCGATGATCGAGTTCAAGACCGACGATACGCGCATGCAGGCTAAACGCGACGAACTGCGCGACGCGCTGGAAATGAGCACCGACAAGCTCGACACCACCTTCAAGGACGTGAAGGAAACGCTCAAGCTGCGCAAGGATAGCGCCATCGACGACAGCCAGAACGCAGGCATCCCGGGGGAGTAACCTCGGGTCTGCGCTCTGGTTTTGCATTATATTGTACTGTATTGTGAGCAAATGACTCATGAACGCATAAAATCCGACCCGAAAGTAATGTTCGGCAAGCCGGTAATAATCGGCACTCGCATAACGGTGGAGCACATTTTGCGGTGCCTTGCCGCTGGTGAAACTGTAGACGAAATAACGTCCGATTATCCCGGCCTGACGCCAGATGACATCCGCGCCGCTCAGGAGTTCGCCGCAGACCATTTGGCGAATGAGGCTGTGTTCGCGGCAGAGTAATGAACCGGTTCCTGGCTGACGAATGCTTTTCCGGCTACATCCTGACAGCGCTCAAAGCCGCCGGACTAGACGTTACCTCCTCAAGAGACAGTCTACCGGCAGGAGACGACCTAAGCGTTTTGCGCCTAGCGTTCCAACAGGGGCGTATTCTTTTGACCGAGGATAAGGACTTCGGTGATCTGACTGTCAGATTTCGGCTTCCGTCCAATGGCGTCGTTCGAGTTAATCTGAAGTCGCTTGAACGCTCTCGGCGGGCAGATTGCGTTTTAAACGCTCTGACAACTTTGGGCGATAAGCTGCCAAATGCCCTTGTGACGATAGACCCGGCCCGAACGCGGGTTCGCCCTTTTCCCAAGGTCTCCAACCCATGACGCCCATAGACGAGGCGTTGCGGCTAGCGAGCGAGGCAGCTGCGGCGGGCGAAGTGCCTGTCGGTGCGGTGATCGTTGCGGCGGATGGTTCGGTTCTGGCGCGGGCGCGCAACCGGATGATGGAGCTTGGCGACCCGACCGCCCACGCAGAAGTGCTCGCGATCCGCGCCGCATGCCAAGCGTTCGGCAACCCTCGCCTCACGAACTGCGATCTCTATGTCACGCTGGAGCCGTGCGCCATGTGC
>JBGSLP010000461.1:0-5466 GCA_041740655.1 Alphaproteobacteria bacterium | reverse complement strand
GCCGCCCGTTGCATCGGGGCGGTTTTCGGCGGCTTAATTCACTTTCGGAGCGCAGGCCGCCATTTCATGGCGGAGCCAGGCGTGGCATTCGTCGCGATCGTTGCTGCGGTGCCAGACGAGGAATGTCTTGTTCGCCAGCTTCGGCTGCTTGTGACGCACCGGCGCGAGTTGCAGATGGCCATCGACCGCTTTCGCGACCGAGGCTGGCAGGGTCACGAGCGCGTTGGCCTCAAGCGCGAGGAAAAGCCCCGCAAACAGCGACGAGGCCCATGTGACTGAATTAGGCGCGATCTGATAACCGGCCAGCGTCGCCAGCAGATGCTCCTGAATTTTCGGCGGCGCCATGATGACCACGTGATTTTGCGCTGCGAACGTCTCCATGGACACCTCGCCCTTCGCCAGCGGATGGCTCTTGGGCGCCAGCGTTATCCACGCATCCTCGAACAGCAGCTTCCAGTGCAACTCGGCGCTCGGTTCCTCCGCCAGCGCCTCGATGATCGCGAACTGCGCCTGCCCCAGCCGCATCTTTTCAGTCCAGCTTTCGGGATCGAAGGCGCTGCTCGCCACGGTGATGTCTGGGGCAGACGTTTTCAGGCGCTTGCGCAGTGGCTGCAGTAGCGTGAATTCTGATGTCTCTCGACATAACATAGTGAAAGCGCGCTCCTGCGTCGCCGGATCGAATGGCGCGGCTGGACGCAGCAGGCTTTCGATGCCTGTCACGATCACATGGATGGTTGGCGCGATCTCCAACGCTTTGGCTGTCGGGGCCAGCCTCTGGCCCGCGCGCACGAAAAGATCGTCATTGAACACTTCGCGCAAGTTGGCGAGGGCATGGCTAATGGCGGACGGGCTTCGCCCAAGCCTCTCCGCCGCCTTGGTCACGCTGGCGTCAATCAGCAGCGCGTCGAGCACCACGACAAGATTTGCGTCCAGTTCCCTTAGATGCATAATTCTCAACTATATTATTCAGGAATATGCACTCCATGCATGTATTCAAAGGTGATAACAGAAAAAATCATTGCATGGAAGCACCGGTTGAACTTTTTATTCCTTGCAGGTGAGCAAGCGAAGCACCGCAATGACCTCAACGCCGGTATGCACCCATTTTGGATGCCTGAACTCGGGAGACTATTGATGTTTCTATGGAAAGCTTTGCAGCGGGCGGCTGTCATCGCGGCGGCGGCGCTTCCACCGTTGCTCGCCAGCGGAGTCGCTCTGGCGGACGTGAAGGTGAAGGATGTTCTGAAAACTTACGCAGACATCGCACTAGCTGGTTATGAGGACTCGCTCAAAACTGCCGAGGCGCTGAAAGCGTCGGTCGCCGCGTTGATCGCCTCGCCGAGCGAAGAGACTTTGACGGCGACGAAAAACGCCTGGCTCGCTGCGCGCGTGCCCTATCAGCAAACCGAGGCCTACCGCTTCGGCAACTCCATCGTTGATGACTGGGAGGGCAAGGTGAACGCCTGGCCGCTCGACGAAGGCCTCATCGATTATGTCGACCCCGGCTATGGGGCGGAGTCTGACGAGAACGAGCTTTATGTGGCGAACGTCATCGCCAATAAAACCCTCAAGCTTGGCGGTGAGACCATCGACGCCTCGAAAATCACCAAAACGCTGATCTCTGAGACATTACAAGAGGCGGGCGGCGTCGAGTCGAATGTGGCGACCGGTTACCACGCCATAGAGTTTCTGCTGTGGGGGCAGGATACAAACGGCACGCAGGCTGGCGCTGGCAAGCGCCCGGCGACGGATTACGACGTCAAGAACTGCATGGGCGGTAATTGCGACCGCCGCGCGGATTATCTCAAAGTTGCGACCGACCTGCTGATCGACGACCTCAAATTCATCGTGGGTCAGTGGGGCGCCAAAGGCGAGGCGCGGGCGGCTGTGATGAAGAACGATAACGCTGGCCTCGTCGCCATTTTCACCGGTCTCGGCTCGCTTTCGTATGGCGAACTGGCGGGCGAGCGGATGAAACTCGGCCTCATGATCCACGACCCGGAGGAAGAGCACGACTGCTTCTCAGACAACACGCACAACTCGCACTACTACAACATCGTCGGCATGAAAAATGTGTTCACCGGCCGATATGTGCGCGTCGATGGGACCGAAGTTACCGGGCCAAGCCCTTATGATCTCGTCAGCGGTAAGTCAGCGGAAGCGGCGGACGAGTTGAAGGCCCGCCTTGATGAAACGCTCGCGGCTGCCGAAGCTATGAAAAAGCGCGCTGAGGGCGGCGAGGCGTATGACCAGATGATCGGCGAAGGCAACGTCGAGGGTAACGCGGTGGTGCAGAAGGTCATCGACGCTTTGACGACGCAGACAAAATCCATTGAGCGCGCCATCGCGGCCTTGAAGCTCAAATCCATTGAGTTCGAGGGCTCCGACAGCCTGGACGATCCGGACAAGGTCAAGAAAGGCTGATCAATTTGAACGCTGCTAGGCGGCAAGAGTGCTGCCATAGCTACCGATAGCGAAGACTTGAGGATCACCTGATCGCCGTAACGGCAGGGTACCAAATTCGCGAGGATATGGAATTTAGCGCCGCCTTCGGCTACACAATCGAGGAATTCGAAAACTCGGATAAGCTATCCATCAAATAATGCATGACCTGAACGCACCAGACCAGCATCGCCGCAGCCCAAACGGAAGCCCGATTTGGCTGCGGTTTTTGCTTGGCGCGGCGTTTCCGTCTTTGCTGATCCTCATCGTTGGGTCTCTCGCCCCTTCCAGTGCGACAGCGCCTTCGGCCAAACCGAACGCGCAAACCTTCGAACCCGGCGAGGATATGCCCGGCGGCGCAGCGACCTCGAAAGGCAGCGTCGATAATGCAAACGCGTTCTCGCATTCCTCCGGCAACATGCCGTTCGAGGACGAGTTGAAGTTCAAGGTCGGCAACGGCATGTTCAAGAAGATGTGGGTGTCCTCGCCCGCATCGACGCTCGCCTCGGATGGCTTGGGGCCGCTGTTCAACGCGAGATCCTGCCAGGCCTGCCATATCAAAGACGGACGCGGCCACCCACCTGCAAACAACGACGACTCCGCCGTTTCCATGCTGCTGCGGCTGTCAGTTCCGGCATCCAGCGCGCATGCCGTGTCGACCGGAACCGTGCTCGAACCGCCGGTCAAAAGCGCGCCCGAGCCGGTCTATGGAGAGCAGTTGCAGGACCTCTCGATCCAGGGGCACGACGCCGAAGGCAAATTCCAGATCGCTTATAACGAAAAGCAAGTGACTTTGCGCGGCGGCGAAACCGTATTTCTGCGCGCGCCACGCTACAGCATCGCCAACCTCGCCTACGGCCCGCTGCATCCGCAGGTCATGATGTCGCCGCGCATCGCGCCGCCGATGATCGGCCTCGGTCTGCTGGAAGCTATTCCGGAGCGGGCAATTCTGGCGCTGGCTGACTCGGACGATGAAAATCGCGATGGCGTATCCGGCCGCCCGCACAGGGTGCCGCAAGGCAACGGCGCAAACGTGACGGCGCTGGGTCGGTTCGGCTGGAAGGCCTCATCACCAACCATCCGCCAGCAGTCCGCCGAAGCGTTCGCGGGCGACATCGGAATTTCCACGCCCGTCATCCGCCGCCCCGCTGGCGATTGCACCGAGGCGCAAAGCTTCTGCCGCAACGCGCCCAACGGGGAAACGGCGGGCGCGCCAGAAATCGAGGACGAGCTTTTCGACCTCGTGGTGTTCTATTCGCAGAACCTCGCCGTGCCGCGCCGCCGCTCCCCAAGATCGCCGGAGGTGCTGAAAGGCAAGCAGCTTTTCGCGCAAACCGGCTGCGCCGCATGCCATAATCCCAGCTTTAAGACTGGGGAGTCGCCCGACCAGCCGCATCTGTCGAACCAGACCATCTGGCCCTACACGGACCTGCTGCTGCACGATATGGGCGAGGGGCTTGCCGACAATCGCCCGGATGGCGATGCAAACGGCCGCGAATGGCGCACGCCGCCTTTATGGGGGATCGGGCTTACCGAGACGGTGAACGGGCACACGTTTTTCCTGCATGACGGGCGCGCGCGCAATATTCAGGAAGCGATCCTTTGGCATGGCGGCGAGGGGCAAAAGGCCCGCGACGCATTCGCCGCTTTGACAAAACGCGAGCGCGAGCAGTTAATCGCGTTCGTGAATTCGCTCTAGGATCAAACATGACACTGCTCAAGCGTGCAATTGCTGGCGCGATCCTGCTCGCATCCGGCTTTGGCGTCATCGCCGGGGAAGCCGCCCCGCCTCCTGCGCGGACCGAACCGCTCGCCCGGAAAGTTATCCAGAACGTAGCGCGGCCAGCCTATGCGCAACTTCTAACGGAGGCTGAGGCGCTGAGAGCCGAGATGGCGGAGTTCTGCGCAGCGCCCGGCGATGCGGCCCGCGCCACGGTCAACGTCGCATTCGAGCGCACGCTGCTTGCATGGTCGCGAGCCGAGATGCTGCGCTTCGGCCCGGTTCTGACTGCCAACGCCTATGATCGCTTTGCGTTCTGGCCCGATGAAAAGGGGCTGGGCTTGAAGCAGATCAACGCGGCGCTTGCCGCCAAGGATGAAAGCGCGTCGTCAGCTGCGACCCTGAACGGAAAAAGCGTCGCCATTCAGGGTTTGACGGCGTTGGAATATCTTCTCTACGGCAAGGGGGCGGAGGCGCTGACGAAGGCTGACGATAACGGGCGCTACCGATGCCGGTTCGCTGCCGCCATCGCTGAAAACATCGCATCGACGGCGCAGAAAGTGAATGCCGGATGGGCGGATGACGCCTGCTTCTCCGCCAACCTGCGATCGCCGAACCCGGATCATCCGCTTTATAAAACGACGCGCGACGTAAAGCTCGAATTGTTTAAGGCGTTCACGACCGGCCTGAAGCATGTTCGCGATGTTAAACTGGCGCGCGTCCTTGCCGACAACCCGGGAAATGCGCAGCCCAAGCGTGCACCGTATTGGCGCAGCGGCCTTACCTTCAAGGTGATAGAGGCCAATCTGCAGGCGCTCGAAACCTATTTCAATCGCGGCGGCTATTATGAACTCCTCGCCCTTCTTGAACCGGGGATAGAGAAAACCGTCGCTGCTGATCTGGCTCGCATGCGCCAGACACTGCACGGACTGAACGACAAGCCCGTCGAGAAAACTGTGAAGACGAAAGACGGCTGGAATATCCTGAACGGCGTGATTTTCGAGCTTGTCACGGTCCAGCAAACGGGAGGCGGAGCCATCGCGCGCGCGGCCGATATTTCGATTGGCTTCAATTCGCTCGACGGGGACTAGATGATGTCGATCAACCGCCGCGATGTGCTTTTCGGCCTATCCGCGAGCTTTGTCGCTGCCTTGAGGGCGCCGCTCGCTCTTGCGGCCGACGACGACGTTTATGCGGCTGCCTGCCGGCAGGCGGACGGCTCTTTCGCCGCAACGCTTTACAGCGCGCAGCGCGGCCAGTTTTTTACGCTGCCGTTGCCCGGACGCGGCCTGACTCTGCTCAGC
>JBGSLP010000460.1:0-11242 GCA_041740655.1 Alphaproteobacteria bacterium | reverse complement strand
GACGGATATAAACCAGAGCTGGGGTTCGGGCTTCGGCGTACGGTTGCTCGACCGCCTCGTGCATCGTTATTACGAAGCTGCGCCTGGCAAGGATGGGACTGCGTAATTTTCCATAATATCCCTTATGCGAATCGCGCGCATAAGCGTCCGCATTTTTGTCAAGACTATTAACGGGGTGTTAACATGGAAAATGATGGCTCGAAAGCCGCTGGCGATGCGATTGCGCGGTTATTGGGCGTCATGGCTGCGCTTCGCACGCCCGTTACCGGCTGCCCGTGGGATCTTGCCCAGACGGCGGCATCTATTGCGCCTCATACGATCGAGGAGGCCTACGAGGTGGCGGACGCCGTCCAGCGCGGCGATTCAAATGATCTGAAAGATGAGCTTGGAGATCTTCTGTTTAACGTCGTGTATCAGGCTAGAATCGCCGAGGAAGCCGGAGTATTCGATTTTACTGCTGTCGCCAACGCCGCCGCTGATAAAATGACACGCAGGCACCCCCATGTGTTCGGCCAGCCCGACGACCCGCTCGGCAAGGCGGCGCGCGCGGATTTACCCGTGACGTGGAACGCCATCAAGGCTGCGGAAAAAGCCCAGCGCGCCGAAAATTCGCCAAGTCAACCTGAAAGCGCCCTCGACGGCATTGCTCCCGGATTGCCTGCCCTATCACGAGCGGTCAAGCTGCAAAAGCGGGCGAAGCAGGCTGGTTTTGACTGGCCAAATTTTGCCTATGTCCTCGCCAAAGTTGACGAAGAGCTTGCCGAACTCAAAGAAGCGCTGCGCGATGGCGCCGATCCGAAGGCGGATTTCGAGGAACTGGGCGATCTGCTCTTCGCAATCACACAGATCGCATGGCGGCGCGGCTTTGATCCCGAGGCGGCGCTCAGCGCGGCAAACGCCAAGTTTTTCAGCCGTTTCCGAAGGGTCGAAACTGCGGTCGCAGCGCAACCCGTGGCGTTGAAAGACCTTGATTTCAATGAGCTTCTAAGCTTGTGGACCCAAGCAAAGGCCGCATCTTGATCTATAAAGTTACTTGCGGTGATCTGCAAATTGACTGCGCATGATCTCAAGCCTCGCTGCCTTCGATGGATCGAGGCGCACGTGCATATGAACCAGCCCGTCGTCACTTTCATTGCGCGTCAGCACGCAGGCGTTCTCGTAAATCCAGTGCTGAAATCCGCCCTCGCTGGGATCGACGGTCACATCCCGCAGCACATAAGCGCGCTGCAGAACATCCGCGATTTTCGCGAGCAGAGCGTCCACGCCCTCACCTGTCGCGGCGGATACGAGTACGGCGGGCTGCTCGCTGCGTTGCGCCATATTGCGAGTGACCTCTCGCTCGCTTTCATCCAGACGATCGGCCTTGTTCCAGACTTCGATCACCGGCGTATTCTTGCCCGCCAGGCCAACGCCAAGCTCATCCAGCACGCCGCAAACGTCGCTTCGCTCTGCCTCCGTGTGGCTTGCCGCAATATCCCGAACATGGAGAATGATGTCAGCCTCCGTCACTTCCTCTAGCGTGGCGCGGAAGGCGGCGATGAGCGTTATCGGCAGGTCCGATATAAACCCAACGGTGTCCGATAATATGGCTTTGCCGCCGGTCGGCATTTTTAGCTCGCGCATCGTCGGATCGAGTGTCGCGAACAGCATATCTTCGGCCACCACGTCCGCGCCAGTCATGCGATTGAAGAGCGTTGATTTGCCAGCGTTCGTATACCCAACAAGCGCGATTGCCGGATATGGAACGCGGCGACGGCTCTGCCGATGCAGCGCGCGTGTCCGCGTCACGGTTTCCAGTTCGGCGCGAATGGCTGTGATGCGCTCGCCAATATGGCGCCGGTCGGCCTCGATCTGCGTTTCGCCAGGGCCGCCAAGAAATCCGAAACCGCCGCGCTGTCTGTCGAGGTTGGTCCACGAGCGAACCAGACGGCTTTTCTGATACTGCAGATGCGCAAGATCAACCTGAAGCCGCCCTTCCCGCGTCCGCGCGCGTTCGCCAAAAATTTCGAGGATCAATCCGGACCTGTCTAGAACCTTGGCCCCCCACGCCAATTCGAGGTTGCGCTGCTGCACCGGGCTTACGGCATGGTCGATGATGACGAGGCCCGCGCCAGTTTCTTTGATGGTCTCGTGGATTTCGGCGACCTTGCCCTCGCCTATGAGCGTCGAAGGCCGCGCATTTCCAACCCGAACGACCGATTGCGCCACAACTTTAAGTCCGAGCGCTCGCGCAAGACCGGAGGCCTCTTCAAGTCGCGCCTCGGGTGCTCGCGACCCTATCGCACCCGGCCGAACGCCGCCATGCGAGGAAAACAACGGAGCGATAACAACCGCGCTCCGGAGCCTGGCGCGAGAAGCCACATCTTCGGCCTCCCAATTCGTCTTTTCGTATTCTGATTTCAAATCCCTGGTGGGCTCCCGTTCTGCTCGTTGTCGAGGAATGAGATGGGGCCGCCTGGCATGATTGTCGAGATGGCGTGTTTATAAACCAGTTGCGAATGACCGTCGCGTCGCAGGAGCACGCAGAAATTGTCAAACCAGGTGACAATCCCTTGCAGTTTCACGCCATTGACAAGGAAAATCGTCAGCGGTGTTTTGTGCTTACGCACATGGTTGAGAAAAGCGTCTTGTAGGCTCTGCGGGCGCTCTGCAGCCATGGATCATCCGTTCTTATTGCTTGCGGCTTGTTAGGCCGCTCGTGTGTTTTTGTTATGGCTTCTGAGAGTCGCTAAGGCGTGTGCAGGCCGATTTTTCCCGGTTAGCACCATCCAGAGCAAAGCTTTAGCCCCCTAAGCTCGGCATCTTACGTATACTTTTATTTAAATCCATAACGGTTACGTTAACAAAACATGTTTTGATGACTTTTCTGCATGATGATGAAACGAACGGCGAACTTCCAAGGTGAAATCGCCGGGTGAACCGTCCGCTATGCGATGACCGTCGATGCTGACGACCGGCATAACGAGTGCTGACGCCGAGGTGAGAAAGGCTTCACGCGCGTTTTTCGCCTCATCGACGGTGAACGCTCTCTCCTCGAATTTATAGCTGTTTCGCTCAATGGCCGACAGCAGCACCTGGCGGGTAATGCCGCGTAGAATGCGTGAATCCGCAGCGGGCCGTGTAACAAGCAAACCGTCGTTCGTGACGATCCATGCGTTGTTCGACGCGCCTTCGGTGACGTAACCAGCGCTATCGACGAACCAAGCGTCATCCGCCCCGGCATCCTTCGCGGCTTGCTTGGCAAGCGCATTGGGGAGAAGCGACACGCTTTTGATGTCCGGCCTGCCCCAGCGAATGTCGGGCAGCGTGATGACCTTGAGCCCGCGCGCAGCTTTCGCCTCGTTCCCGGCGGAAGACGCCCGCCTGGCAAAACATATGACGCCGCAAGGTGTGTTGGCAGCTGGAAAGATGAAATCGCGCCGCGCCGCGCCGCGAGTGATCTGCACGTAAACGGTCCCGTTGACAACATGATTGCGCCGCACGGTTTCGCGCAGGATGACGCCGAGCGCGCGCAGGCTCATCGGCGGCTTGATGCGCAGCTCGCTGAGCGACCGCAAAAGGCGCTGCATGTGCAACCGCTCGTCCACGAGACAGCCGCCGAGTACCTCGCAGACCTCGTAAACGCCATCTGCGAACTGCACGCTCCGGTCCTCGACGTGAAGCATAGCGTCCGGATATTTTTGATAGCCGCCATTGACATAGACGATGCGTGTCATGCGATAACTTGATTTTAACCAGCTTAAAAATGTGACTTCGATTTATACTTGGCTACTGCCGGAATTCTCCGCCGCGATCAGACGAATTTACGCCCAAAGCGCGCAGTTTTCGGTGCAGCGCGGAGCGTTCCATGCCCACAAATTCCGCCGTGCGCGAAATATTGCCGCCAAAACGGTTGATCTGCGCCATGAGATATTCGCGCTCGAAAATCTCACGTGCGTCGCGCAAAGGGAGCGACATCAGATGCTCGCCCCCTGCCCCGTTCGGCGAAAGCGGCACGGTTGAGGAAATATCGTCGGGCAGCATTTCCGCCGTGATGATGGTTTCGCTGTCCCCGCCCACCATGATCATCAAGCGCTCGATGATATTGCGGAGCTGACGCGCGTTGCCCGGCCAGTCGTGCGATTGCAGAACCGCCATGGCGTCGTCGCCAATGCGGCGGGGCGGCAGGCCGGTTGACGCGCCGATCTGCTGGACGAAATGCTCGACCAGTTCGGGAATGTCGTCGCGCCGCTCGGCGAGGCCCGGCACGCGCAATGGAACCACGGCGAGGCGGTGAAACAGATCCTCGCGGAAGCGGCCGGTCGACATTTCCCGTTCGAGATCGCGGCTGGTGGATGACACGATGCGAACATCCACATGCACCTTCGGGCCGCCTCCGAGGCGCTGAAATTTCTGCTCGACGAGCACGCGTAGCAGCTTGCCCTGCGTTTCGGTCGGCATGTCCGCCACTTCGTCGATATAGAGCGTGCCGCCGTGCGCTTCTTCGAGCGCGCCAACCTTCCGGGCAGCCGTGCCATTTTCCTCGACGCCGAAAAACTCCACCTCGACCCGGTCCGGAGCCATAGCGGCGGCGTTAATGGCGACGAATGGCCCTTGCACCCGCAATGACAGGTGATGCATCACGCGCGCCGCAAGCTCCTTACCGGAGCCGGAGGGACCGCTGATCATAACGCGGCTGTTGGTCGGCGCCACTTTCTCGATGGACTGGCGGAGGTGATTGATGGCGCTCGACCGACCGACAAGCTCGGTGCCGTAGGGGCTACGCTCCCGCAATTCGCGGTTCTCACGCTTCAGCTTCGACGCCTCCAGAGCGCGTGCCGTGACATGCACCAGACGGTCCGCTTTGAACGGTTTCTCGATATATTCGTAAGCGCCGCGCTTGATGGCGGTCACTGCGGTTTCGATGTTGCCGTGACCGCTGATGATGACGATCGGCAACTCCGGGTGGTGCCGCTTTACGCGCGCCAGGACTTCGAGGCCGTCAAGTTTCGAGCCTTGCAGCCAGATATCCAGAATGACGAGCGAGGGGCGGCGAAGCTCAATGGAGGCGATGGCCTCATCGCTGTCCTTGGCGGTGCGGGTGCGGTGACCTTCGTCTTCCAGAATGCCCGAGATCAGTTCCCGGATGTCGGCTTCGTCATCGACAATAAGAATGTCAGACGCCATGAGTCACTCCATTTTTTCCGCGTTTTGTCTGACGTTTTACCGCAGAATCGCTTGATCTCGTTATCCTCGCCCTCGGCGCTTCAGCAGTCTCGTCCGCGCTTTCCGACGTCTTCATCAGCGGCAGGGTCATGCGCACGATCGCACCCTGCGGCACGCCGTCCGCTTCCGTCGCGTCCGCCAGTTCGAGCATGCCGCTATGCTGCTCGGTGATGCGTTGAACGATTGCAAGGCCAAGACCTGTGCCCTTCTGTCTGGTTGTCACATAAGGCTCGATCAGCCTGTGACGGTTCTCCTTTGGCAGACCGCAACCATTGTCGATGACTTCGATCACCGCCCTGACTTTTTCGTCTTTCACTCTGACCGTGATCTGCCCTGCCCGGGGGGCTGTCGCCTGCGCTGACGCTATCGCCTCCCCTGCGTTTTTCACAAGGTTGGTGACCGCCTGCGTGACCAGCCGACGATCGCACTGCGCGATGACAGGATGATCCGGAATTTCGATCGAATATGTGATTTCCGGGTGACTCATTTGAAACAGTATTACAGCTTCTTTGACGAGTTCGCCAACGTTATGATCTTCTATGACGGGAGTGGGCATCCGCGCAAATGAGGAAAATTCATCCACCATTCGACCAATATCGCCAACGTGGCGTATAATCGTGTCTGTGCAACGGTCAAATATTTCTCTGTCGTGCGTTATTGAATCCCCGTATTTCCGGCGAATGCGTTCGGCGGAAAGCTGGATCGGAGTTAACGGATTTTTGATCTCATGCGCGATGCGACGAGCGACGTCAGCCCAGGCCGAGGTCCGCTGCGCGACGACCAGATCGCTGACATCGTCGAAGGTCAGCACGGCGCCGTAATCCTGCTTGCCCTCGCTCTCCCGGGTCACGCGCACGGCGTAGTTTCGCTCGGAGCCTTCGCGGATGATCGTCACATTCTGCTGAAGCGGCTTCTTGCCCTGCCGCTGCGATTTGGCAAGCAACACGCCAAATTCCGGCACGACCTTATCCAGGCGATGGCCCACCAAATCGCTTTCGGCGAGGCCAAGAAGCGCGACCGCCGATTTGTTTGCAAGCGTGATCGTCCCGTCCGGATCAAGGCCCAGCACGCCCGCCGTAACGCCCGAAAGCACCGCCTCGATGAACCGGCGGCGCTCGTCCAGTTCGGAGTTCGCGTTGACGAGTTCGCTGCGCTGCTTGCGCAGATCGGCGGTCATCTTGTTGAATGTGGTGCCCAGTTGCCCAACGTCGCCCTGCTTCGATTCAGCCTCGACATAGACGTTCAGATTGCCTTCCGACACCTGCTGCGCGGCCCCGATCAGCTTGCGGATCGGCGCAATCAGCCATTTCGCGAACCATAGGCCGAACCATATCGCCGCCAGCAGCAGCGTGAACGTGATGGCCGCGTACATCATGACGAACACGAACTGCACGTTGGCGCGTTGCTGCTCCAGCCTGCTGTAATCGTTGACGTTCGTCTGGGTTTTCTGCAAATGCCGGATCACATCCTGGCGCACCGGACGGATCACGTAGAGATAGGTGTCTTCAAGGTTGTTCAGTTTCTTGATCGCGCCGACGCCGCCGGTGAACTCCGGGCCGAGAATGACCACCTTGCCCTCACGCGCGCGGTCGAGGGCGCCCGGCGGCGGCTTGCCCTGCGCAAACGCCTTCGTATCCCCGGCGACCAAAACTTGATTGCCTGCGCCATCCATCAGATAGGCGACAGGGAGGTTGCGGAATGTTGCCTGCGCTGTGAAAAGCTTCTGGAAAGCTTCGGGGTTTTCCTCGCGCAGCTTGGCCGAACTCTCGATCTGTTCCGCCATGCCCAGCAGTTCTGCCCGGATGATCTGGCCATGCTCCTGCACATAAGAATTGGCGACATCGAGAGAGTTCTGAACGATGGACTTCACGCGCGTCGAAAACAGGCCGTCCAGCACTCGGTCCAGCGAAACGGTTGCGAAGGTCGCCAGGATGATTGCGGGGATGATCGCGACCAGGGTGAACAGGCCAAGAATACGGACATGCAGGCCAGCGCCTGCAGCCTGACGCTTTCGCGCCTTCCAAAGGTCGACGAGTTGGAATGCGACCGCGCCCATCAACGCCAGAACAAGGACGACGTTGATGAGCAGCACCGTGACCACGACATTGTGCGTCGGCGGTATCGGAGTCAGGCCATTGAGAATGAGATAGGTCGCAAAGCCGGAAATCAGCGACAGAATAACGGTGATCAGACCGATCCGGAATGTCCACCGGCCTGACGGATTGAGGCGCTTTACCCCCATCCGGTTCAGCGCCGACTGAAGTTTTCCGACCGCCTCGCCTTGTGATTTCGGGCTATGCATATCCACCGAATTTTTCAACAGGCTTTTCCGATTTGGTTATAAGCCGACAAACAAGCGCCTAAAGCAAATTAATGATCACTTAAGTGGATCGTCAATATGTCTAAGGAGAACGGCTAAAGTCAGACGGTCGAAGCGGTAAATTGGCGCAAGCGACGCAAATTAGCAACCATTATGTGACATTTTAGGAACAATACACAAGAATGCAAGGATTGCGTGCAGCGCAACACAGTCACCTCTTAGTCACAGCGGCAAATTAGACGTGACAAAATGATGTGACATCATGATGAAGCCTGATTCGCCTGCCCGGTTAGCTCGCCGACCGGATGATGCGGATTTTATGCTCCCTCACCTTTTTGCGCAGCGTATTGCGGTTGAGGCCGAGCAGTTCAGCCGCACGGATCTGGTTCCCGCGAGTGGCCGCCAAAGCAGCGGCGATCATCGGGGTCTCGATCTCCTGCAACACCCGGTCGTAAAGTCCGGAAGGTGGCAACTCCTCGCCATAGGTTGCAAAGTAGTCCGACAGATACCCCTCCATCCACTCGCTGAGATTCGACTGCCCGCCCCCTCTCGACTCGGTCGCCGTCGGCTGCGCGGTGGCCAGTTCATTGTCTATGATATCGCGCGTAATCGTATCCTGCGCGTAGAGCGCCGTCAGGCGACGCACCATATTCTCCAGTTCGCGGATATTGCCGGGCCAGTTGTGGCGCTTCAGGCGGTCGAACGCATCGGGCATGATGGTTTTACGCGGCAGCCCGAGTTTTTCTCCGATCGAGCTGAAATGGTGGACGAGATCGGGAATATCCTCAGTCCGCTCGCGCAACGGCGGCAGCCGCAACGGCACCACGTTGAGGCGGAAGAACAAATCCTCCCGGAAAAGCCCCTGTGAAATCTGCTGCTCAAGGTTTTTGTTGGTCGCCGCCACAATGCGAACATCTGTGCGAATAGGTGTTCGACCGCCGACCGTCGTGAACTCCCCTTCCTGCAGCACGCGCAAAAGCCGCGTCTGCGCCTCCATCGGCATGTCGCCGATCTCGTCGAGGAAGAGAGTGCCGCCGTCCGCCTGCTCGAAACGCCCGATAAGCCGGTTGTGGGCGCCGGTAAACGCGCCCTTCTCGTGTCCGAACAACTCGGATTCAATCAATTCGCGCGGAATTGCGGCCATATTCACGGCGATGAACGGCCCGTTGCGGCGTTGCCCGAAATTGTGCAGCGCACGGGCGACCAACTCCTTGCCGGTGCCTGACTCGCCCGTCACCATCACGGTCAGATCGGTGTTCATCAGCCGCGCCATGATGCGGTAAACGTCCTGCATCGCGGGCGAGCGGCCGATCAGCGGCAGATTTTCCGTTTCCGGATCGCGCTTAACGGGCGTCTTGACGCCGCGTGGCTCTTTCAGCGCGCGCCCGACGACAGCCACCAGTTCTTTCAGGTCGAACGGTTTGGGGAGATACTCGTAAGCGCCGCGTTCCGTCGCCGTGATCGCAGTCATAAATGTGTTCTGTGCGCTCATCACGATGATGGGCAGATCGGGGCGGATTTTCTTGATGCGCGGGATGAGATCGAACGCGCTTTCATCGGGCATGACGACGTCCGTTATGATGACGTCGCCCTCGCCCTGGCTTACCCAGTTCCACAGCGTCGCGGCGTTCGACGTGGCGCGGGGCGAATAGCCCGCTCGCGCCAGCGCCTGATTGACGACCGTTCTAATCGCAGCGTCGTCGTCGGCGATCAGAACATTTCCACGGCCCATTATTCAGTGCTCCTTCGATTTCTGTCGTTCGGCTGATACATCGGCATCATCACGCGAAATGCGGTTTGCCGCGCTTTGGCGTCGCACTCGATGATGCCGCCGTGGTCGTTGATGATTTTTGCGACCAGCGCGAGGCCGAGGCCGGCGCCGGTCGGCTTCGTGGTCACGAACGGCTCGAACAGGTGCGGGCGCAACTCCTCGGAGATGCCCGGCCCATTGTCGATGACGCTGATTTCTAGCGGGAGGCTGATGCGCGACTCAGAGTTTGGGGCCGAAATGCGCAGGCCGGGGCGGAATGCCGTGGCGAGAGTAATCTGCCCGTCGCCGCGATGCTCGCCAATGGCCTCGGCAGCGTTCTTGATGAGATTGAGGAAAACCTGGATGAGCTTGTCACGACTGCCGGGAACGGGAGGAAGCGACGGATCGAAATTCTGGACAAAGTTTACGTGCCGCCCAAAGCCATTCATCGCGATTTTTTTGACGTGATCGAGCACGACGTGAATGTTCACCGGCTCGAACTTGATCGGTCGCTCGTCGCCGAACACCTCCAGTTGATCGACCAGCGTGCAAATCCGGTCCGTCTCCTGACAGATCAACTGCGCCAGCAACCTGTCATCGCCCTCAACGCCGGTTTCGAGCAGCTGCGCTGCGCCCCTGATCCCCGACAGCGGGTTTTTGATTTCGTGCGCCAGAATGGCCGCCATGCCCGACACCGAGCGCGCCGCGCCGCGATGCGAGAGCTGCCGCTCGATCATGTGAGCCATCGAACGCAGTTGCAGCATGATGAGAACCTGCGAGTCGTCCTCGGGCAGGGTTGACGCATAAACATCCACCATCCGGTGCGCAGCGGCGTCCGGCGTGCTCAGGTCAATGGCGTATTCGTTGATGGTTGCATGCGACCGCCTCACCTGCGCCACGAGCGCGAGAAGTGGGCTGGCGAATGGCGCGAGCGCGTGCAACTGGCGGCGCAGAAGCATCCTGACGCTGGCGCCGAAAAAGATTTCAGCGGCTGAATTGGCGTATTTCACATAATCGTCAGCGTCGACGACAAGAACAGGGTGCGGCAGCGCGTCCAGCATCGATACCGCAGAAATCTGCGGCTTGGACGCAGCTTTTGAGCGAAACTTCTCTTTAATATCGAGCATTGTGACATATACCTGCACACTTAATAAGCACGTCGTGAAAAGCCTATAACGTAGGCATCATAGCAAATGAATGCGATCTGTCAGCAATCATTTTGCAGTGCGACAAGTTGCCGGAAAAAGTGGCGGACTGAAATTTGCGCATATAATATGCCTTTTCATGCGACAGGAGCGACTTTGCGAGTAGCAGCCATCATCGTCGCGGGCGGTAGCGGAAGCCGCGCTTCTACTGGGTCGGACGCCATCCCGAAGCAGTATGTGCGGATCGGCGGGAAGCCAATTCTGGCAAGGACTCTACGGGCTTACGAGACGCATCCAGCGATTGGGGCGACCATTGTCGTCATCCGGAGTTGCGACCGCGACCTCTATCAGGCGGCGACGGGGGCTGGGCACGCAAAGCGGCGCGAGCCGGTCGAAGGCGGCCTGACGCGCCAGCAGTCTGTGCTGAACGGCCTTCGTGCGCTCGCGACGGATGCGCCGGAAATCGTGCTCATTCATGATGCAGCCCGGCCATTTACCAGTCACGCGGTCATCGACCGGGTTCTCCTTGCGCTGCAAAGCGCTCCGGGCGCCATCGCGGCGACGCCTGTCGTCGACACCCTAAAGCGCGCTGCGGCCGGGGCAATCGAGGAGACTGTCGATCGCGCAGGTCTTTGGGGGGCACAGACGCCACAAGGCTTCCGGTTCGAGGACATATTTGAGGCCCACGAGGCCGCTGCGGTCGCTGGCGAGACGCAGTTCAGCGACGACGCGTCCATTGCCGAGTGGCGAGGCTTGCGCGTTGCGCTCGTCGACGGTTCGGCGGATAACTGGAAAATCACAACGCCGGAGGATCTGGCTCGC
>JBGSLP010000459.1:0-2749 GCA_041740655.1 Alphaproteobacteria bacterium | reverse complement strand
ACGGAGCCCGCCGCCGATCTCGCCGTCGCCGCCGCGCTCGTCTCCGCGATTGCGGGCGAAGCGTTGCCGAGCGACTGCATTTATTTCGGCGAGGTGAGCCTGTCGGGCGCAGTGCGGCAGGTCGGCCACATGCCGTTACGGCTGAAGGAAGCACAGAAGCTCGGATTTACGTCCGCAGTGATCCCGGCGCCGGGCGACGAAAGCAAGACTTTGCCGAAAATGAGCCTTACTCGCCTCAAAACGCTGCGCGAACTGGAGCCGAACATGATGGCGGCGGCAGGCGCGAAAAAAGGGTCAGAACCGCGCGAGCGTTAACTGGGGCGTCACGAATATGTGGACGCTTTCCCTCAAGTCTTATAAGCCAGTCAAAATTCGGCACGAGACTGTTAGTATCCAAAAGCGTTGATGAGGATTCGCCCGATGCCTTTTTCTTGGCTCGATGTGATTTTGGTCGCCATTATGCTCTTGTCGGGCTTTCTGGCTATGTTGCGGGGCTTCACCCGCGAAATGCTGGCCATAATGTCCTGGGCGCTCGCAGCGCTTGCAACGCTGTTCCTGTTTCCACTTTACCGCGATGTCGTCAAACGCTATATCCAGCCAGATATTCTCGCGGATGGCGTGCTGGCGGGCGGCGTTTTCGTGATCGTGCTGATCGTTGCGAGCCTGGTGACGATCCGGCTTTCCGATCAAATCCTCGACAGCCGCGTCGGCGCTCTCGACCGCACGTTCGGTTTTGTGTTCGGCCTCGTGCGCGGTCTTATACTCGTGGTGATCTCGTTTGAGCTGGTGGCCTTGATCGTGGAGAGGAAGGACTTTCCGGACTGGGTCCAAACAGCGCAGAGCCGCCGCTTCATTGAAAGTACGGGCGACGCCATTATCTCTTTGTTACCGGATAATCCGGCCTCCATCTTCAGAAGCCCTGAAACCGGCGGCGCAGCCGAAGAGCGCACCGACTTGGGCGAGAGACCAGATCGTGGTTATGCGTCGGGCGACCGGCGCGGACTTGATGACGTAGTCGGAGCGGTGACGAAGCCGCGTTAACGAGACCCATTGAGAGGCGCTGCAACATGACCGTCTTTAACGACCAAGTTGAAGCGTCCGACGACTCTGGGGCGTCTCAGGATTGGTGGAACGAGGATAAACTGCGCGAAGAGTGCGGCGTCTTCGGGGTTTTTGGCCACAAGGATGCGGCGGCGCTCACAGTTCTTGGCCTCCACGCGCTTCAACATCGCGGTCAGGAAGCGGCTGGCATCGTCACGTATGACGGCCAGCGGTTTCATTCCGAGCGCCGACTCGGTCTCGTCGGCGACCACTTCACCGACAAACCGGTTCTTGAGGAACTGAGCGGCGACAGCGCCATCGGCCATGTGCGGTACTCGACGGCGGGCGGTACCCTGCTGCGAAATGTGCAGCCATTGTTCGCGGAACTACAGGGCGGAGGCTTCGCGGTCGCACATAACGGAAATTTGACCAACGCGGTGACCGTGCGTCGTCAACTGGTGGAAACCGGCGCGATCTACCAGTCGACGTCCGACACCGAAGTCATTCTGCACCTCATCGCCCGCAGCACGAAAGCCCGCGTCGTCGAGCGCTTTATCGACGCGCTGCGCCAGATCGAGGGCGCTTATTCGCTCGTTTGCCTGACCAACAAGAAGCTGATCGGCGCGCGCGACCCGCTGGGTATCCGCCCGCTCGTGCTCGGCAAGCTCGATGGCGCCTATGTGCTGGCGTCCGAGACCTGCGCGCTTGACATCATCGGCGCTGAATTCGTGCGCGAGGTCGACAATGGCGAGATCGTCGTCATCAGCCAGGACGGTATCGAAAGCCACCGCCCATTTCCGCCGCAGCCGGTTCGCCCCTGCATTTTCGAGTACATCTATTTCGCGCGGCCGGATTCGATCGTCTCCGGGCGCTCTGTCTACGAAGTGCGCAAGAACTTTGGCCGCACGCTTTCCGTCGAGGCGCCGGCGGACGCGGATGTCGTCATTCCAATCCCCGACTCTGGCGTTCCGGCGGCGGTTGGTTATGCGCAGGCATCCGGCATACCATTTGAGCTTGGCATCATCCGCAATCACTATGTCGGGCGCACCTTCATCGAGCCCGAGCAGCGAATCCGCGCTTTCGGCGTCAAGCTGAAGCACAACCCCACCGCAGGCCAGGTGGCTGGCAAACGCATCATCCTGATCGACGACAGCGTGGTTCGCGGCACCACCTCGACCAAAATCGTGCAGATGATGTTCGACAAGGGCGCCAAGGAAGTGCACATGCGAATCGCCTGCCCGCCGATCATGCACCCGGATTTTTACGGCATCGACACGCCGGACAAGCAAAACCTGCTCGCCGCAAATTACGACCTTGAGGGCATGCGCAAACTGCTCGGCTGTACAAGCCTCGCGTTTCTCTCCATCGAGGGCGTGTACAAGGCTATCGGCCACGAATCGCGTGACCCGCACTGCCCGCAGTTCACCGACCATTGCTTCACCGGCGACTACCCCACGCGCCTCACGGACCGCGAAGGCCCCGCGCTGCCGCGCCAACTCTCCCTGCTTGCCGAAGCGAGCTGATACTCAGTGCGGCTGGCGAGCCTTCACGAGATCGTCGATCGCGAGAAGCTCGCCCAGCAGGGCTTCGAACTGGTTCAGCGGCACCATGTTCGGACCGTCGGACGGCGCGGCGTCCGGGTTTTCGTGCGTTTCGATGAACACCCCCGCAACCCCCACAGCGACGGCGGCGCGGGCCAGCACCGGCA
>JBGSLP010000458.1:0-1741 GCA_041740655.1 Alphaproteobacteria bacterium | reverse complement strand
GCCGCCTCTATATGCGCTCGATCTCGCAGCGAGGCGATTGCCGCCGCCATGCCGGGACCGGAGACGTTGAACGGGCTGCGAATTCGGTTCAGCACTCCCGCGATGTCCGCCGGGCAATAGGCCCAACCGATCCGCGCGCTTGCAAGGCCGTGAATTTTTGAGAAGGTTCGGGTCATCACCGTGTTCGGCGTCGTCGCGACCAACTCTATCCCCGCCTCGTAATCATTACGGCGCACATATTCGCAATAAGCGCCGTCGAGCACGAGCATCACATTTTCCGGCAGGGCGCTGCGCAGGCGGCGAACTTCGTCGAACGGGACATATGTGCCCGTGGGGTTATTCGGGTTCGCCAGAAAAACCATCCGCGTTCGCGTCGTCACGCGCGCGAGTATGGCGTCTACATCGGCGCGAAAGCCGGTCTCGGGCGCAACCACTGGCGTCGCGCCTATGGCGAGGATCACGATGCGATAAACGGTAAAGCCGTGCTCGGTATAAATCGCTTCATCGCCCGGCCCAAGATACGCCTGTGCGAGATAGTGAAAGAGTTCGTCCGATCCGTTGCCGCATACGATATGCGCCGGGTTAAGGCCGTAAGTCGCGCCGATGGCCTCGCGCAACGCGGTCGCCGATCCATCCGGGTAACGGTCGAGATGCGCCGCCGCCGCCTTGAAAGCCTCGAGGGCGTCAGGGCTGGGTCCAAGCGGCGTTTCGTTCGAGGATAATTTGATAACCGGCCCGGCGCCGGGCAGCTTGCTGCGTCCGGGCGTGTATGGGTCGATATCAAGGATCGTTGGCCGCGCCTTGAGCGCGTGCGGGCTGTGCACGGAAAACTCCTGATCATTCATAAGTAAAAAGTCATGACAGACAGCATGACCCGCTGCAACCTGCCTTTTAACGCACCCCGCTTCCCCGTCATTCTCTTGCAAACCCAGGAAAGCGTGGCTTGTTTGAGACATTTCGACATCTTTTATGTGGTTAATATCCCGTAAAATTGAAATTAGTTTTTCGGCTACCTTAAGTTGTGTTATCCGTTCTGAAGCGCGCAGAAAGACTGCGTGATTGATCTACCCAACACAGGTTGAGGGGGAATTATGAAAGTATTTCAAAACGTTTGTGCGTCACTCTCGTTTGCCGTCTGCTGCGTTGCGCTGTTCGGCGCGCCAGCTTTGGCTCAATCCACCTTTCAGAAATCGCCAAATGGGCTTGCAGTGAAGGTTCAGAAATCGCCACCGGGTCTTGCAATCCGCGTTCAGGCGACGCCAGGCCAGCAGGCTGCAGCAACGGCGCAATCGCGTTGTGTCGAACTTATCAAATCGCAAGCGGCTTTTGAGCGCAATATCGCTGACTATGCAGGCAAAAGCAGAGCGTTGGAGGCGAAAAGCAAGTCTTTGACACAGAATGCATCCGCCGGACGTGGTTCCGAGAAGTGCAAAATTGCTCAAGAGCAAGTGAATCTGTACCGCGATACTGCCAGTGAGCATCTGGACTATCTTGATAACATCGCGGAGACCATCAAAAAATGCCCGTCGACAATGACGGAAAAGCTCGCGAGCGCCCAGGTGGCGATCAAGAAATCCTATGAAGTGCTGGAGCGCTTCACGATCGGAACTGAAGGCGCTTTGGCAAAAAGCTGCAGCTAATCGTCTAACGACAGCCCAATCAAAACTTTCAAGGAGGTGAGGCGCGGTCTCATCTCCTTTTATTTCGCCCGACGCCAAAAAGCGCCGGGCTTGTGTTTTTG
>JBGSLP010000457.1:0-3678 GCA_041740655.1 Alphaproteobacteria bacterium | reverse complement strand
GCGACGCGCATCGCGGTCTCGCGCGCCGATGAGCGCCCGCCGCCTCGCGGATCGCGGATGCCGTATTTCGCGAAGTAGGTGTAATCGGCGTGGCCCGGGCGAAATTTATCCTCGATCTGCGAGTAATCTTTCGAGCGTTGATCGACATTCTCGATGATCAGCGATATGGGCGCGCCCGTCGTCACCTGTCGGCCGGCCTCGTCCGGATAAACGCCCGAAGCAATCGTGACGGCGTCTGGCTCCTGCCGCTGCGTGGTGTAACGCGATTGCCCGGGGCGGCGCTTATCCAGAAAGGCCTGAATTTCCGCCGCTTCGAGAGGTATGCCGGGCGGGCACCCGTCAACCACGCAGCCGATAGCGCCGCCGTGGCTTTCGCCCCAGGTCGTCACGCGGAAAAGATGGCCAAACGTATTGTGCGACATTCATCGAGCTTTCGGCGGTTCAGGCAGTGCGCCCGATATTAATGCCATGAGAGCGCGGCGCCGTCGATTCGCAAAACCTTGTCCTGCGGAACGTCGAGCTTGATCATGGCATGGGCGTCAAGCCCTTGGATATGCGCCCGAAGCGCCCGCATGACGCCGCCATGGACTACGACCACCGTATCGTGCGAGACCTCCGAATACCACTCCAGCACCCGGGCTGACAGCATCGCGTTGCTCTCCGCGCCCTCGCCCGGGGGAACGCTTGTCCACGGATTGGTCATGCGATCGGACACGGCGTCGGCCCATGAACCTCCGAGGGTATCCCATTTCGCGCCCTGCCAGTCGCCGAAATGGATTTCCATCAGCCGCTTGTCCGTCCCATATCCGACACGGGGAAGTCCCATCGCCTCGCGCAGGATTTCCATGGTCTCGGTCGCGCGGACAAGAGGGCTGGAGACGAAATCGTAACGCGCCGGATCGCCGAGCAGCGGCAAGAGAACGCGCCCGTTTCGCGCGGCCTGCTCGCGCCCCTTGTCGTTGATCGGAATGTCGATCTGACCCTGCATGCGCCGTTCGGCGTTCCAGTCAGTCTGACCATGACGCAGGACGTAGACGATAGCCATTCGCGTTATTTCTTGCAGGCGATGTTGAAGCGGGCCTGGCTCGCGTTCAGGTCGGTTTCCGTCAGGTTCAACTCGCAGGTCATGTTGTTGTAGACGATCTCCTTCCGCTCGCCGAAAGCGATGGACACCGTCTGATTGTTCACATCCACGCGCGCCGAACGCGAAGCAACGCCCTGCAAGGCCACCTTCAAATCAAGGTCCGCGAACGATTTATTCTGGTCCTTTTTCAGGTAGAAGCTATCGTAGAGGACGACGGTGCCCGTCGTTGCGGCGGCAGGCTGTGGTCTGGCAGCAACCTGAGTGTCTTCGGTTGCAGGCTGCGAGCGAGGCGCAACCGAGGTCTGGATCGGGCGGGTGTCGATCGAGGCCAGTTTGACCTGACACGCGTTCAACTGCTCTCCGGCTGAAACTGCGAGCTGACGCAGGCGACCGACCTCCTCGCGAAGCTTCGGATCGTCGCGCGGCGCTTCAGCCGCCTGCTGCGAGAGTCTTTCGAGCTTGCGGAGCTGATCGCCAAAACCCTTGATTTCGGCGAGGATGGGAGCGGAGACTGAATTATCCTGCCGTGGCGGCGCTGTGGGCTGCTCCAGCTTTTTCATTTGAGCTGAAACGGCCCTGATCTCGGCGAGCATCGGGGTTAAATCCGGAACGGCAGGCTTCGCTTCGGCGCTTGTCTCCAGCTTTTTCACCTGCGCCGTGGCGGCCCTTATTTCTGCGAGTACCGGCGAAAGATCGGGCGCGGCCGCTTTCACGTCGGCGCTCGCCTCCAGCTTCTTGAGTTGCGCGCTGATGGATTTCATCTCACCAACCAGCGGCGATACGTCCGGAAACTCGGTGTTGGTTTCCGTCCACTTCTCAAGTTTCTTGAGCTGTGCGCCGACCGTGCGAATTTCGTTGAGCACAGGCGTGAAGTCAGCGGCGCCGCTCATATCCAGAGCCGCAGTCACCTGGGGACGCGAGGCGCCATCGGCAGGCGCCTGAATGTTTATGGTCGCGAGATACTGGCGAACCTCGCTCAAATCTCCCCGACCCGCCGAGTATCCGATATAAAACCCGGCCGCGCCCAATACGATCAGCGTGACCACGCCCGCAAACGCGATCTGCTTGACTAACTTGATGGGATCCATAACTCAGCCCCGCCCCTACAGTTACTTCACAACCGCGATGTCTGGCGCATCTTCGGCTTTCATTCCAACAACGTGATAGCCGGAATCGACATGGTGGATTTCGCCTGTTACGCCGCGACTCCAGTCCGACAGCAGATAGACGCCGGCCGAGCCAACATCCTCGATCGACACCGTCCGGCGCAGCGGCGCGTTATACTCGTTCCACTTGAGGATATAGCGAAAATCGGAAATGCCGGACGCCGCGAGCGTTTTGATCGGTCCGGCGGAAATCGCGTTGACGCGGATATTCTGCTTTCCGAGATCGGCGGCGAGATACCGCACGCTCGCCTCCAGCCCCGCCTTCGCAACGCCCATGACATTGTAATGCGGCATGACCTTCTCTGCGCCGTAATAGGTCAGCGTCAGAAGCGATCCGCCGTTCGTCATTAGCTTCTCAGCGCGCTGGGCAACCGCGGTGAAGGAATAGCAGGAAATGAGCATCGTCTGCGCGAAGTTGTCCTGCGTCGTGTCCACATAACGGCCATCGAGCTGGTCTTTGTCCGAGAACGCGACGGCGTGCACGACGAAATCGAGTTGGCCCCATTCGGCTGCAAGCGCTGCGAATGTCGCGTCGAGCGAGGGCGCGTCCGTGACGTCGCACGGAAAAACCATGGTGGAGTTCAGTTCGGCGGCGAGCGGCTCGACCCGCTTCTTGATGGCGTCGCCCTGATAGGTGAAAGCCAGCTGGGCTCCGTTGTCTGCGAGCGCCTTGGCGATGCCCCAGGCGATAGATCGATTGTTGGCTACGCCCATTATCAGGCCGCGCTTGCCCTGCATCAATTGCGCCGATGCCGTCAATGTCTTTCTCCCGCCGGTTAAGTCCGCCATCCTACACAAACGCAGGCTTTCGTCCAGCCCGACCCACCCCGGATTCCGGTGGAAAGCGATGCGCGGGCGCGGCCTGACGTTTGATCTGCTAACCCGCACGCGCCGTTCTGATTGTAAAGGAATTCTTTATGCTGCGGCCTTAGCGGTTTAAAGATTGTCATGCAATTATGATCGGGGTGACGAGCGTGAATGGAGACGAGACGGGCGATTTTACCCTAAGCGACGACCCGTGGGCGCTGTTCGCCATCTGGATGGCGGATGCGAGCGGCAGCGAGATCAACGACCCGAACGCCATGGCGCTCGCGACCGTTGACAGCGACGGCCTACCGAACGTGCGCACTGTTCTATTGAAGGGCCTCGATGAGCGTGGCTTCGTGTTTTACACGAACTATGAAAGCGCAAAGGGGCGAGAAATTCTCGGTCAGGGCAAGGCTGCGCTATGCTTTCACTGGAAGAGCATGCGTCGTCAGGTGCGGGCTCGCGGCCCCGTTGAGGCGGTCGCTAGCGATGAGGCGGACGCCTATTTCGCCAGCCGCGCGGAGGGCAGCCGCATCGGCGCATGGGCCTCGCAGCAATCGCGCCCGCTCGAAAGCCGATTTGCGCTGGAGAAGGCCGTAGCGCTCGTCACTGCGCGCTATC
>JBGSLP010000456.1:0-1743 GCA_041740655.1 Alphaproteobacteria bacterium | reverse complement strand
CGTCTAAAGCGCTGCGGCCTTGCCTTGCGGGCTGGAAGGTCTGACCGGCGAATAGCGGCGCGTTTCGGGAACGAATGATTTCGCTGCGCCCGCCTTGCGTTTATCCGCCTTGACCGGAGCGGGCTGCATCACGCGGCTTTTCGGAAACAGGGCGATCGCCTCGGTGCCTTTCTCGCCGTTGCTGTTCAACTCGAACTGCCCGCCATGCAACTCGACGAGCCCTTTCACGATCGGCAGGCCAAGCCCGGCGCCGCCTTCGCCGCTGGTCCGCGCCACGGCTCCCTGGCCGAACGAACTCATCACGACCGGCATGTCGGATTTTGTGATCCCCGGGCCGTCATCGCGCACGCTCAGGAACTGGCCGCCACTCTCCGTAAAGCCTGAGGTCAGCGCGATCTGGCCGCCCGATGGCGTGAACTTGATGGCGTTGGACAGCAGATTGAGGCAGACCTGCCGCACGGCTTTTTCGTCGGCCCAAAGGCGCGGCATGGCCTTCATGTAGTTTTCGGTGATCTTGATGCCCTTGCTGTCAGCGCGCAGTCGCATCAGGCGGCAGCAGTCGCTCATTGTCTCGTTTAGAGAGACCGCCTGTTCTGAGAGATCGTAACGTCCGGCTTCGATGCGCGAAATATCGAGGATTTCGTTGATGAGCTTGAGCAGATGCTGGCCGCTGTCGTGAATGTCCCCGGCGTAGGCCTTGTATGAGGGGTTCTTGATCGGGCCGAGCATTTCGCCCTTCATGACCTCGGAGAAACCGAGTATGGCGTTGAGCGGCGTGCGCAATTCGTGGCTCATGGTGGCGAGGAACTTCGACTTCGCCGCGCTGGCTTCCTCGGCGCGACGGGCGGCCTCATCGGACACGGCCTTCGCCTGCTCAAGCTCGGCGATAAGCGCATCCTTCTCCGCCCGGTAGCCAAGCATTGCAAGGACGGTGAAGTTGAGGCCTTTCACGAGGAATATCAGGCAGATGTGAATGCCGACAGTTACGCCGGCCAGCGCGAAAAAGAAAGGATCGCCGGTCATGAAGAAGCGGATCACGATGGCGGCCGTAAGCGGAATGGTGCCCGCGTAAATGATGGGGAGCACGGTCAGCGCGAAGATCATACGGATCGCGACGACGACCGTCAGCAGCGCGAACAGGAAAAAGAACGCGGATTTATCGGTGGGGCTGACCTCCACGAACGCGATCGAGGCCCATGTCATGGCGTGGAAAAATTCCGCCGCAACGAGATGGCGACGCCAGAAGGACACGTCGATATCCTGCCGTGGAATGCTCATGAACCGGCGGCAGATCCACAGAAAGATGCCTTTGGACACGAAAACAGTGGCAAGCCACATTTTGAGTTCATCGTCCGGCGCCCATGCCATCATCGAAAACGCCACGACGACCGCGAGCACCGGTATGGCGAGGGAGGCAAGCAGCTCATTTTTCACGAACAGCGATAAAAGCTGATAGTCGAGGTCGGGCGCCGCGTTGGCTCGCGAGAAAAGTTGCTCGCGTTCAAGCCGGATCTGGGCCGCCGCGCTTGGCGCGGATGCCACTGCAGGATCGAGAGGGTTGGTCGCCGTTGCTGACATCGCAATACTCGTTACTTTTGAGGTCAAAACCGAAGTCGTTTTGTATACATTATCCGGCGTTACGACCGCTTTCCTGCGCATGTAGCGGATGCGAAAATGACGCTTCATGTATCTTTCGTAAAAATTCCCTAATTTCGCGTTTATATCCGCCACATGTTTGCCTCA
>JBGSLP010000455.1:0-2411 GCA_041740655.1 Alphaproteobacteria bacterium | reverse complement strand
CGTTCAGGATCTTGCCGCGCAACGGCAGGATGGCCTGCGTCGCACGGTCGCGCGCCTGCTTGGCCGAACCGCCCGCCGAGTCGCCCTCGACGATGAAAATCTCAGTGCCTTCCTTCGCGTCCGATGAGCAGTCGGCCAACTTGCCGGGCAGGCGCAGCTTGCGCGTGGCGGACTTGCGGTTGACCTCCTTCTCCTTGCGGCGGCGAAGGCGCTCCTCGGCGCGGTCGATCACCCAGTCCAAGAGGCGCGTGGCGCTCATCGGCGAGGCGGTGAGCCAGTGGTCGAACTCGTCGCGCACCGCAGTCTCGACAATGCGCGTCGCCTCTGCGCTCGACAGCTTGTCCTTCGTCTGCCCCTGAAATTCCGGCTCGCGGATAAAAACCGACATCATCGCGCCCATGGAAACCAGCACGTCCTCGGGCGTGATCTGGGCGGCGCGCTTGTTGTTCGTCAGCTCGCCATAGGCCTTGAGGCCCTTCGTCAGCGCGGCGCGCAGGCCCGCCTCGTGAGTGCCGCCTTCGGGCGTTGGCACGGTGTTGCAGTAGGTGTTGAGGAAGCCGTCCTCGTCGGCGAGCCATGCGATGGCCCATTCGACCGAGCCGTGCCCGCCAGCGCGCGCCACCTTGCCCGCGAACACATCCTTCGCCACCATTTCGTGGCCGTTGATGCGGTCCTTGAGGAAATCCTTCAGCCCGCCGGGGAAATGGAATACCGCCTTTTCCGGCGTCTCGTCGCCGCGCAAAAGCTCGGGCGCGCACGACCAGCGGATTTCGACGCCGCCGAACAGATACGCCTTCGCCCGCGCCATCTTGAAGATGCGCGCCGGTTTGAACTGCGAGCCGCCGGTGAAAATCTGCGCGTCGGGCAGGAATCGCAGGCGGGTGCCGCGCCGGTTCATGACCGGGCCCATGTCCTCAAGCTTCGTCTGCGGCAGCCCGCGCGAGAAGGTCTGGCGATAAAGCCGCTGGCCGCGCGCGACCTCGACCTCCAGCACCTCCGACAGCGCGTTCACAACCGACACGCCGACGCCATGCAGGCCACCCGAGGTGCTGTAAACCTTCGAGTCGAACTTGCCGCCCGAATGCAGCGTCGTCATGATCACTTCGAGCGCGGATTTGCCCGGATATTTCGGATGCGGATCGACCGGAATGCCGCGCCCGTTGTCGCCGACAGTGATCGCGCCTTCCGCGTCCATCGACACGTCGATCCAGGTGGCGTGCCCCGCCACAGCCTCGTCCATGGAGTTGTCGATCACCTCGGCGAACAGGTGATGCAGCGCCTTTTCGTCGGTGCCGCCGATATACATGCCCGGGCGGCGGCGCACCGGCTCGAGCCCCTCCAGCACCTCAATGTCGGCGGCGGTGTAGGCGGCCTCGGCGGAGGTCACGCGCTTTTGCGGCGCATCGGGCTTCGGCCCCGGTTTTTCAGGCTCTGGCTGTTTGCGCGCAAAAAGATCGCCAAGTCCCGCCATCATCATCCTCGCGTGGTTTCGATGTATTAGCTGGCATGGCGTTTGAGTCTTGGCAAGATGCGGCCTGTGGACGACTAAAGCGCGACGTTGCCGGCGATGGCAAGGTTGCGGTAGCTCTCGGCGCTCCGCTGTGAAAGGTCGGGTCCGACCAGCTTGCCATCGGCGATGGCGCGGATGGCGCCGTCCTTCGCCCCCTGGATCATGTTGAGCGTAGCGAAAATGTAATCCCCCTCTGCCTCGCACGCGATCCCGACGCGGCAATTCGAGATGCTGTTCTGCGAGGCGAGAATATGGCTCGTCCCCTTCGGATCGCCAAGCTTTAGGCCGTGTCCGCAGCCGTCTATCATGTTGCCAGTGACGATTGCACGGCCTTTCGCCTCGATGCCTGCGTTGGCGCATTGCGTTACGCGAAGGCCCGAGATGATGCCGCCGTCCGCTGGCCCCCTGGCGTTCATAAACACCCCCCCGGTCGCATTTTGTATTAGGCAAGAATTCATCGTGAGGACGCTGTTTTCGGCAAACACGGCCCAGCCCGAAGCGTGCTGGAAAAAGCAATGTTCGAGCGTTAGATTCGTCCGATCCGCGGCAAGCAGAGCTGCGAATGAGCCGCCCGCCAGCTTTAGAGGAGATTTTCTGCGCCCCTCAAAAGCAAGGTGCGAAAAATGCGCTGCGGCCCCTGCCACCTCGCATCCGCCTTGTCGAAACAGAAGCTTTGCGCCCGATCCTATGAGATGAGCGCCGTTCGGAATTTGTAGGCGGTTCAAGACGTAAATTCCGGGCGGTAAGAAGGCGGGGTGGCCGCTGGCGGCGATCTCGTTGAGCGCGTGTTGCAGGGCGGGGGACTGATCCGTCTCCGTGTTCGCCTCGACGCCGAAGTCGAGCACGCTGCGGCCCATCATGGCGGGCGACACCGGGGTCGCCTGCGCCTGCGGCCTCGCCA
>JBGSLP010000454.1:0-8802 GCA_041740655.1 Alphaproteobacteria bacterium | reverse complement strand
CGTATCGAACGCGTTCGCGCGCGATAATCTGAAGATCGCAGTCGTCGGGGACATCACCGCCGAGGAACTGAAGGGCGTGCTCGATCTCGTATTCGGCGATCTGCCGGAGAAGTCATCGCTTGCGGCTGTGACGGAACCGGCGTTTCCAAAGGGTCGCCAGACGAAGGTCATTCCGATGGCCAACCCGCAGTCGGTCGCGCAGTTTGGCCTGCCTGGCCTCAAGCGCAGCGACGACGACTTCATCCCCGCCTTCATCCTCAACTATATCCTCGGCGGCGGCGGCTTTGCTTCGACGCTGATGATCGAAGTGCGCGAGAAACGCGGTCTTGCCTATTCCGTCTACAGCTATCTGTATCCGCTGGATAAAGCCGGGCTGCTGATCGGCGGCGTCGCGACCGAGAACAAATCGGTCAAGCAATCGCTGGACGTTATCGAGGAAGAGCTTGGCCGTCTTGCAAAGGAAGGTCCGAAAGCCGAAGACCTCGAGAACGCCAAGCAATATCTCACCGGGTCATATGCCCTGCGTTTCGACTCCGGCGCCAAGATCGCCGGGCAGTTGCTCGGCACCCAGCTTGAAGACCTTGGGATCGACTACATCGAAAAGCGTAACGATCTCATTAACGCCGTCACTGTCGACGACATGAAACGGGTCGCCGCGCGCCTGCTCAATTCGCAGAATATGATCACAACCGTCGTCGGCCAACCGGACGGCGTGGTCTCGATAACGCCGGGCGCGCCGCCAAACGGCTAAGTGAAACGCTGATCGCGACGCTAAAAACCGCGCGAGGGGACTACCCCTCGGGCGGTCGCCTTGCTAAGACAGGTGGTCATCGGCTGCACAAAGGCTCGCGCATCATGAGTTTTACTCAATCCATCAAGGGCTGTCTGGCCCCTGCCATCGGCGAGCACGGCCTCTCGGACGACCAACTGAGCAGCCTGCTGATGCGCCTAGACGGCGGATTTCAGAGCTTGCGCGAACAAGCCCGCAACCGTAGCCTCGCGCATTTCGCCATTTGCGACGACGACGCGGACATCACGCTAGCGGAGGCGGCGCTTGCAAAGCTTTGCGACGGCGCCCGCACCCTGATGGTGCTCGGCACGGGCGGATCGAGCCTCGGCGGGCAAACGCTCGCTCAACTCGGCGGATGGTCAATCCCTGGCGATAAAGGCGGCCCGAACCCGGAACGCCGCTGCCGTCTGCGCTTTTACGATAATCTCGACGCACGGTCTTTTTCGCGCGGCCTCCAGATGGAAGACCTCGAAAGCGCACGCTTCATAGTCATTTCCAAATCGGGCGGCACGGCGGAAACCCTGTCGCAGATGCTGACCATTTTCGCCATGCTCCGCGAGCGCGGGCAGGAAGCGTTAATCCTGAAGCTGTTTCTCGGCGTGTCCGATCCGCGTCAGCCCGGGCAGGCTAACGGCCTGCGTGACGTCTGCGAGGCGTACGGCATTCCGGTTCTCGACAATCCATCCGCCATTGGCGGGCGCTATTCCGGTCTGAGCATCGTGGGCCTGTTGCCGTTGATCGCTCGCGGTCTCGATCCACGCGCGGTGCGACGCGGCGCCAAGGGCGTGCTCGACACTTTCATTGCGGCGGAGCGGCCCGCTGATTTCGCGCCAGCCGTGGGCGCCGCCGTGAGCATCGGCCTTGCCCTGCACAAGGGCGCGAACGTGTCCGTCATGATGCCGTATTCCGACCGGCTGGAGCGGTTTGCGGCGTGGTATGTGCAGCTTTGGGCGGAAAGCCTTGGCAAGGACGAGAAGGGCACGACGCCGGTCGCAGCGCTCGGCCCTGTCGATCAGCACAGTCAGATGCAGCTTTATCTCGGCGGCTCGCGTCATCACATGATGACGGTCCTGCGCGTCGCTCCTTCATACGATCTGCCCTCGATCCCGGTCGACCTCGCCGCTAAAGCAGGCGCGGCCTATCTGGGCGGTTTCAGCATCGCCGATCTGGTGGAGGCGCAAAGCCACGCCATTGCCGACGCATTTGTGGAAGCCAAGCGCCCCGTGCGCGTAATCGACATCCCGACGCTTGACGAGGAAGCCATGGGCGGCCTCATGATGCACTTCATGATCGAGACGATTCTCGCCGCAGACCTGCTGGGCGTCAATCCGTTCGATCAGCCAGCTGTGGAGCTGGGCAAGCGCATCACGCGGGATTATCTCGCGCGGATGACGCCTAGAGCGCGATGAATCGCACGCTACACTTTGATTTAGAGACGGATTCAGATTTACGGTGGAACCGCTTTCGCGATTCGACCTTAAATCATCCGGCTCTAAGGAAGGCCGCCAATGCCGATACGCCAACTTCCGCAGACGGTCGTTAACCGCATCGCGGCTGGCGAGGTTATCGAGCGCCCCGCAAGCGTGGTCAAGGAACTCGCCGAAAACGCCATCGACGCTGGCGCGCGTCACATCGAGATTGTCACCGCCGATGGCGGCCTTTCGCTTATCCGAGTGACGGATGACGGCTGCGGCATGGGCGCGGACGATCTGGCGCTGTCGGTGGAGCGTCACGCGACCTCCAAGCTTGATGAGGAAGATCTCACCAACATCGCAACGCTCGGCTTTCGCGGGGAGGCGCTGCCGTCCATCGGTTCGGTTGCGCGTCTGGCGATCGTCAGCCGCCCGCGCGGCGCCGATAACGGGCTGGGGATCGCCGTCGATGCTGGCGTCAAAAGCGCGATCAAGCCGGCCGCAATTGCACACGGCACAAGGATCGAAGTCCGCGACCTTTTCTATGCAACGCCTGCGCGCCTTAAATTCATGAAGTCGGAGCGGGCGGAAAGCGCGGCCATATCCGAGATGGTCAAGCGACTTGCTCTTGCGCGACCCGGCGTCGCCATTTCCCTGACCACGGGCGAGCGCGCAAGCTTGAACCTGCCGCCGGTGCGCGAGGGCGACGACGCCGGTTTCCGGCAGCGCCTTTCTCGGATCATGGGGCGGGATTTCGCCGAGGATGCAGCGCCGGTCGCGGGTGGGCGCGAAGATATCCGCGTTCACGGATTTGCCGGACTGCCGACCCTGCACCGCAACGACGCCGCCGGGCAGTTCCTATTCGTCAACGGTCGCCCCGTAAAGGACCGACTGCTGGCGACTGCGGTGCGCGCGGCCTACGCCGACCTGCTGCCGCGAGGCCGTCAGCCAATGCTCGCCCTGTTCGTCGATCTGCCGCCCGCGCTCGTTGACGTCAACGTACATCCGGCGAAGGCGGAGGTGCGGTTTCGCGATGGCGGGCTTGTCCGCTCGGTGATCATCAGCGCCCTGCGCGATGTGCTTGGCCGCGCGGCGTTCAAGACCTCACAATCGGTGAGCGAGGGCGCGCTGCAATCGCTTCGGGCATCGGCCCAATATTCGGGCGGGCTTGCCGAACCGCCGTCGAGCTTCTCGTTCGCGCCCTCTCCGATAGCCAGCAACGGTTTGGGGGGAACTGAAGTCGTGCATTCGGTGAATGAAGGGGGACAGGCAAATGGCTACGCGCTCGGCCAGCCCCGCGCCCAGTTTCATGAGAACTATATCCTCGCCGAGACTGACCGCGCCGTGATTATCGTCGATCAGCACGCGGCTCACGAGAGGATCGTTTATGAGCGCATGAAGGCAGCGCTGGCCGCGGGTCGCGTAGAGGCGCAGGCGCTTCTGATACCCGAAATTGTCGAGCTGGATCACGACGCCGTGGCGAGCCTTGCCGCTCAGGCCGACGCCTTTGCAAAGCTCGGCCTTGTGCTCGAAGCGTTTGGCGAGGGCGCGATTATCGTCCGGGAAACCCCCGCCATATTCGGGCAGGGCGATATCAAAAGCTTGATCCGAGACCTCGCGGACGAGGTCAGCGAAGCCGGGGAAACGTTCAGTCTTCAGGAAAGGCTCAACGCTGTGTGCGCCAAGCTCGCCTGTTACGGCAGTGTGCGCTCCGGACGGCGGCTGACATTGCCCGAAATGGACGCGCTGCTGCGCCAGATGGAGGCGACCCCGAATTCAGGGCAATGCAACCACGGCCGCCCGACCTATATCGAGTTGCAGCGCGCAGACATCGAGCGCCTGTTCGGTCGCCGCTAACGCAAATTCAGAATCTCGCGCGTTTGATCCCGTATAGATCGTCATCGCGAGGCGGCTTGCCGCCGTGGCGATCCATCCCGATCGTTCGCACAAACGTGGATTTCTTCGCTTTGCTCGCAAAGACGTCAGTTCCGATTTTTGTGCTTCAGAACGACCACTCGCGAGCCTTGGCCAGCAGAAAGTCGCGAAAAACATTCACCCGCTTGGAGTTTTTCATCTCCTCGGGGTAGACGAAATACGTGTCGAGCACGGGCATGTCGGCCTCGCTCAGAACCTCGATTAAATCCGGATCGTCGCGAGCCACATAGTCAGGCAGGACGGCGATGCCGATGCCCAGATGCACCGCCTGCTTTAGCGCATAGATGCTGTTGATGCGCAGCACAGGCTGGCGATCGGCCGACCCGTTGCGCCCGGCGGTTTCCAGAAAGTTGATCTGCCGCAGCGGGTTCGGCACGCCGCCGTAGGTCAGGATGCGGTGATTGTCGAGGTCTTCGAGGCTTTTCGGATGCCCGGCCTTCCGCACATACTCCGCCGATGCATAAACGTGATAATGCACCGCGAAAAGCTTGCGGCGGATGAGATCGTTCTGCGTCGGCTCGGCAAAGCGGATGGCGACATCGGCCTCGCGCATAGAAAGGTCGAGGTCGTCGTCGAACAGAAGCAGGTGGACGTGAATGTCCGGGTATAACTTGATGAACTCGCCAAGCCTCGGCGTGAGCCAGCCCGCGCCCAGCCCGACGGTGGTGGTTACTTTCAGATCGCCGGACGGCTTATCCTTGCTGTCCGCTAGCATGATCTCGGCGCTGGCGAGCTTCATGAACACGTCGCGCGTGGTGCGATAGAGCAGTTCGCCCTGCTCCGTCAGGATTAGCCCGCGCGCGTGGCGATGAAAAAGCGGCACGTTCAGGTCACGCTCCAGGGCGCTGACCTGACGGCTGATCGCCGATTGACTGATGCTCAGGGTTTCGCCCGCATGCGTGAAGCTGCCAGCCTCGGCGGCGGCGTGAAAAATGCGAAGTTTGTCCCAATCCATCACGTCGATCAATCCAGCTTGATGCGGCGCAGCATAGCAAAGTTTGGAGGCTTATTCAGCAGCGGCCTGCAAGGATGGCAGGGCGGCTAGATATTTCTCGGCATCGAGAGCGGCCATGCAGCCCATGCCGGCGGCGGTCACGGCCTGCCGATAGACCTCGTCCGTCACGTCGCCTGCCGCGAACACACCGGGCACGCTGGTCGCGGTCGAGCCGGGCGTGGTCTCGATATAGCCATTCTCGCGCATCGCGACCTTGCCTTTGAAAATCTCGGTCGCGGGCGAATGGCCGATGGCGATGAATATGCCGTCCACAGCGTGCTCGCTTAGTTCGCCGGTTTTGATATTCTTCAGCCTTGCGCCGGTCACCGACAACGGGCCGCTTTTGCCAAGAACCTCGTCGAGAACGCTATCCCAGACCACCTCGATTTTCGGGTGCTTCAGCAGGCGCTCCTGCAAGATTTTCTCGGCGCGGAAATGATCGCGGCGATGGACGACCGTCACCTTGCTGGCGAAATTCGTGAGAAAAAGCGCTTCCTCAACCGCCGTATTGCCGCCGCCGATCACCATGACCGGCTTTCCCTTGTAGAAAAAGCCGTCGCAGGTGGCGCAGGCCGAGACGCCGTAGCCCTGATACTTGCTCTCGCTTTCGAGGCCAAGCCAGCGCGCCTGCGCTCCGGTCGAAATGATGACGCTGTCAGCGGTGTATTCTGCCCCGCTATCACCCTTCAGGAGGAACGGCCGGCGCGTGAAATCCACGTCCACGATGTAGTCGGAGATGATTTCCGTGCCCACATGGATGGCCTGCGCGCGCATCTGCTCCATCAGCCACGGGCCTTGGATAACGTCGGCAAAACCGGGATAATTTTCGACATCGGTCGTGATGGTCAATTGCCCGCCTGGCTGGATGCCTTCGATGAGCAGCGGCTTGACCATAGCGCGAGCGGCGTAAATCGCCGCCGTGTAACCTGCTGGCCCCGAGCCGATGATAACCATATGACTGTGACGCGCGGCCATGTCTGCTCCCCATTCCCTAGCGCATGATATCTAGTCCGGGCGCGCATGCCTTACAAGACGACGATTGGCTCACGCCTCGGCATCACGCCGATATTATTGGGCGAAAACCGCAGATTTGGAAAGGCGCCAGCGCTTTAAAATTTCACCCGCGACGCTCGATGCTGCATCTACCGGCGGATATGTCCAGCCTTCGAGAGACTTCAGAGCATTTGGCGCATCGCGCGTTACGCCAAGCGCACGGAGAGATGCATGAAAACGCTCGATCTTCGGTTTGCCGCCGGAGGGGTGAAAGATATACACGGGCTTGCCTGTCGCCGCCGCCTCGCCCGTCATGTTGACTGAATCGGCGGTCACCAGAAACATGTCGGCGCTAGCCAGAAATTGCGCGTATGGATTTTCGCCTGAGCCGCGCCAGACGACGTGCGGAGCGCTGGCGACAGCCGCTACGGCCTGATCCATGAACGCTGGCGGCGTCCGGCGAGAGCCGGTTATCATGAAACTCGCGCCGAGATTTGCTGCAGATGCAAGCAGTTGCCCGAAGCAATTGGCGTCAGCGGGGGTGAAGGTGAAAGCAGCGCTGGGGCCGCCAATCAGCACGGCGATACGGGGGGATTTCAGCGCGGCGACTTTAGGCGGCGGCGCTGCAGCAAGTTCGGACAGTTTTTGCTGACTGAAGCCATGCGGCGCCGTGATTGTGTTGATCACGTTGTCGCCGCGCAGCTTGTCATGCGCCGGGGCCCAGATGAGATCGGCGGTGCGCGCGCCTATGCGCGGGTCCTGAAAGGCGACGGTATAGGTCTGGCCGATGGCCGCCCAGTGGATGGCCCGCAGATACGGGATGGTCGTGCGGCCTGCAGCAAACACGAAATCGGGCCATGGCGGGCGAAATGGACTGGAAACCGCGCCGGGGCGCTTGGCCGGACTGACGGGGGCCCATGGCGCGAAAATGCGGCGAAGGCCGCGCGGGGAGACAGGTATGATTTTGTAATTCAGCCGCATCGCTTCGGCGACGCCGGTGGTGATCGCCAGATGTCCGGCTTTACCATCCGAGATGATCCAGGCGCGCAAACCTTGCGCACTCGCTTCGGAGGGCCGATAGTCTGGCTGGAATTTATGCATCATGCGCCTGATTCGTCATCCAAGGTCTGGCCGTTTTAGTCATATCCGGCCTCGGGAACAAGCTGCGGCGCAGCAATTCGGGACCACGGGCGTGACCGCTCTCAAACTTGACGCGATAGACTGGCGAATTCTGAACGAAATGCAGCAGAACGCCCGTATCACGAACATCGAACTGGCGAGCCGGATCGGCATTTCCGCGCCGCCTTGCCTGCGAAGGGTGCGCGCTCTAGAAAAGGCCGGGTTTATCGAGGGTTATCACGCGCAGCTCAACGCGAAAAAGCTCGGCTTCGATTTGACGGCGTTTGCGATGGTGGGTCTTGCAAGCCAGTCGGAAAGCGATCTCTCGGCGTTCGAGATGCGGGTCCGCGAGTGGGATATCGTGCGCGAATGCTTCATGATGTCCGGCGAAACCGATTTCATATTGAAATGCCTTGCGCCGGACCTGCACGCCTTCCAGACCTTCATCATCCGCGACCTGACCGCCGCTCCGAATGTTGACAGCGTCAAGACCGCGCTCGCCATACGGCAGAGCAAGTTCGAGCCAGGTGTAGCTCTTCGATGACACTCGCCAAAAATTCGTCGTATAGTGCGGTGTCACTCGGAGAACCCCTCAACCGACGGTTGACTGCCGGGTTGGATGTTACAAGCCTGATGAAGCCGTTGAGCTTTTGAGAAATACTAAATTTTTAGTTAATAGGTTGCAACGAAAGCGCATTTTGATTTGTCGATGATCCGCGCTGCCGCTCCAACCCCTAGATTATGACCAAACGGCTAGTGTGGGCGCAACCTGAGCTATATTGCGCCCGCTTTCACGGAAGTATTAACTCGCGTGGGGAGTGCACCATGCGAAATGAAAATTTAGGTTTGGGCGTCTTCATCTGCGCAATTATTGCGTCAGTTGGCGTCGCGAGCGCAGAGCCTTCTAAGAGGCCATCGACTTCGGCAAAAACGAAATCATCGGGCAATACCGTCAAACAGGTATATTCGCCTGAAGTGGATGGCTGGGAGTCGTCGACTTCCTCATATCGCGAATGGCCACGTCTTGGTCAGGAGGATTGCGCCCGATACGGCGCTCGCTATGGATACAGCGAATGCGCCGGAGCCGCCGCACCCCGCAAAATTCCCGAGCGCAAAGTCGAAGACGGAGAGGCTTCAACGCCTTCAGTCCAGGCCATCAAGACTACAATAAACGCCAAAAAAGTTCTGAAGCCTGCGGTGAAGCCCGAGCAGAAGCTGTTATCAGTGAAATCGCCGCGCCTGAAGCCTCCGTTGCCCGAGCGCAGGCCGGACACCGTCGTTTGGCTGCGTCCTGCGACAAAGCAAGATGACGTCAAGCCAGCGACGGTAATGACGGACGAGACCAGTGCCGCTATTAGCCAGATTCTCGTGATGAGCTTTGACGGCGATGCGACCTCAAGCGAGGGCGTACAGGCGGCGCGGCGTCAGCTTGAGGAAAATCTCGCGAGCAACGTCATCATCACGCCATCCAACATCAAATCGTTTAACCAGACGAAAACGCTTATCGCCTCGCTGAAGAAGGCGCGGCAGAATCGCGGCGGCCTGACGGCTATCGAGTT
>JBGSLP010000453.1:0-1930 GCA_041740655.1 Alphaproteobacteria bacterium | reverse complement strand
GGCGCCAACGTCATCGCGGCGGCGTGTCTCGTCAATCGGTCCGGCGGTCGGGCCGATCTCGGCGTGAAGCTCGTCTCCCTGCTGGAACTCGACGTTCCGGCTTACGCGGAGGACGCTTTGCCCGAAGCACTCCGCGCCATTCCCGCCATGAAGCCCGGAAGCCGCGGTCTGAAACAAAAATAAGCGACGCCTCATTGTTTGCAGTTGCCTTCGCGCCATTTATAGGCATGGCTTGATAGTGGCTGGAATATGCGTCGATAATCTTGCCGTCGAAGTGTGCAACCAGGGTGTTTTGCGCCAATGTTATTCCGCCGCAGGAAACGGCCAAGTCTAGCGCAGCGCGTGCGTATCGCGTTATGGCCCCGGCGAAGCTGGAGCCGTTCCCTCCGCTATTTCGGGCTGCGATTGAGCCGGACCGGCGGGTCGCCGCACAAGGTGGCGCTTGGGTTTGCCGCTGGCGTTTTCGCCATAGCCACGCCGTTCCTCGGATTTCAGATGATCCTTGCCGCCATGATCGCATGGGCGCTGCGCGGGAGCGTTTTTGCATCCGCAATCGGCAGTTTTGCCGGCAATCCGATCAGCTATCCGTTCATCTGGATATCGACCTATAACCTCGGGAATCATATTCTGGGCAGCAGCGTCGCAGCACCCGGCCGGATCGACTTTCGGGGCAAGGCTGAAGCGTTCTGGAACGCCCTCAAGCAGTTCTCATGGGACGCTGTCAGCGCTTCGCTGGAGGCTTTCTGGCCTATACTCAAGCCGATGGCGATAGGGTCGGTCCCGATTGGCGCCGCTGCCGCCGCCATCAGTTATTTCGGCGTGCGCAAGCTGATCGAGACCACGCGGCAAAGTCGAGGCGACCGCTTCAATCTCAAAGCGATCTAGAGCCACGGAGTATAATCAGCAGTGACATCCGCGTTGCCCCGTCTGCGTCTCGGCGTCAACATCGACCATGTGGCGACGGTCCGCAATGCGCGCGGCGGCTCTCACCCGGATCCGTTGCGCGCGGCGGAAATCGCCATCGAGGCCGGCGCTGACGGCATCACCGCCCATCTGCGCGAAGATCGCCGGCATATCACCGACAATGATATCGCGCGCCTCAGGACCGCGATCAGCAAGCCGCTCAACCTCGAAATGGCTGCGACACCTGAAATGCTTGCGATTGCGCTCAGGCATCGCCCGAACGCCTGTTGCCTCGTGCCCGAGCGTCGTCAGGAAGTGACGACAGAGGGCGGGCTGGACGTTGCTGGGCATATCGCAACGCTGAAACCGTATGTCGGCGAACTTCGCAGTGCGGGCATCCGCGTTTCCCTGTTCATCAACGCCGATGCGATGCAGATCGAGGCCGCCCAGAGTGTCGGCGCTGATATTATCGAATTTCACACCGGCGTTTTTTGTGAGGCTGAAATCGGCTCGGCCCCTGCGAGAGCCGAACTGGAGCGTCTGCAAGTCGCCGCCGCCAACGCTGCCTCGCGCGGAATCGAGGTGCATGCAGGTCACGGGCTGACGTTCGACACGGTGTGGGCGCTCGCCGCCATTCCGCAGGTTGTCGAGTTGAACATCGGGCATTTCCTGATAGGCGAGGCCATCTTTTCCGGCCTCGGCCCGGCGATCCGGCGTATGCGAGCGCTCATGGACGCGGGACGGGAAGCGCCGGACCGCGATCAGCAAGCGGTGGCCTTATGATCTTGGGCATAGGCAACGACATTATCGACATCCGCCGGATCGAGGCCAGCATTGAGCGCTATGGCGAGCGTTTCTTGAACCGCATATTCACCCCCGTCGAGCGTGCCAAATCCGACCGGCGACGGTTGCGCGCTGCGTCCTACGCCAAACGCTTCGCCGCGAAAGAGGCGTGCTCGAAGGCTCTGGGCACGGGCCTCAGCACGGGCGTTTTCTGGCGCGACATGGGCGTCGTCAACGCGGCCAG
>JBGSLP010000452.1:0-3023 GCA_041740655.1 Alphaproteobacteria bacterium | reverse complement strand
AATCGCCTCGCGCATCGCCGCTTCGACCTCGTCCTCGGCCACGTGCAGCGAGCGCAGGCGATCCCACTCGGCGGCGTGCTCGTGGAAATAACTTTGCGCGGTTTCGAAGCGCTCGCCGCGGATGGTTTGGGCGCGCGCCAGATCCCGGGTGATGACGGGGTCGGCGGGGTTCAGCATGTCGAGCAGCGCGCGGGCAAAACCGGCTTCGGCGCCGCTGGTTTTCAGGCGGAAGAACACCCAGCTTCCCTCGTGGAAGCGCTCGATCAGCCCGGCTTCGGCGAGCAGTTTCAGGTGGCGGGAGACGCGCGGCTGGCTTTGCCCGAGGATTTGCGTGAGGTCTTTCACGTTCAGCTCGTGCGCCGCGAGCAGCACGATGAGCCGCAGCCGCGTCGCCTCAGCGGCGGCGCGCAATCCGGTCAGAAGCTGGCTCGACGAGACAAGCGGCATCGTTTGCATCCATTGCATATAAGGATATGTTTATATGTTTTTGAGGCGTGATGCAATGAGTTTGTTGTTGTCTAAGCCGCAAGTTTAACGTTGAAGTAGATCACCTTTCCTGCCCGTGTACCCTTCGTTGCTCCTAGTTTTTCAGCTTGGGCGCTTAACGTTTTCCAGAAATTCATGCGAGCTACCGGCAGTGCTTTTTGAGCGACGGCTTCGAGCTCATAAGCGACGTAAATGTCGCTTGCGCCTAACGACTGGCCTTTCGCCGCTCGCAAAGCTTTCTGGATAAACATTGCGGGAGCTAACACTGGCTTCTTCGCGTCATTGGGCTTCAACTTATTTTCTGCTAAGTTTCCCTCGGCCGCTTGCGAGTGGTTTGCGTAAGTCGGCCAAGTAGGAACATAGTTTTCCGTTTGATTTCCCCAAGCTTGCCAGCCCTTTCGTGCTCCTCGTGCAAACAACTCCAAATATGGACCTGGCGAACAAGCCTCAATAATCGGGTAAAGTTCGTCAGGCTTACGAGAGTGTTCTCGTTTCTGCGTCGCGATTAAATTCACCTGCCGACGTCCGGGGGCCAAAGTGCGGGCATTTTTACCTCGAACTCCGAACAAAATAAGCTCTGTAACATTACGAAAGTAGAAGCCTACGCCGCGACCATCTGATCCCCCATCCTTACGAATTTTATGCCAGACGATGTTCGATTTATACGCAAAGCCCCATGCTGACATGACAGCTAGACCCTCCGCCAAAAGCGCATTCGGCACCCATAGATATAAGTGAGATGTCGAACTTACTGCATTACCTACGGGCAACGCCTTTATCTCGTCGAGAGACAAAGTCTCATAACGATTTAGTCTGCGATGCTGCGGGGCAACTTTGCCAGTGCTGTTTTGAAAACGCCAAGGGGGGTCTGCGAGGACCGTCGTAAACCGACGGTTTTTGCACCAAGAGGCGAGATCTTCACTCGCTGTCATCGTTGCCATTTTCGATGTTGCTTTCAATAATTGGGGCGTCGTCCTCGACATATTTTCGATCTGTGATTCCAAAAGCGAGAATGGGGCAACCGCCGCCTCCACCACCTTCAAGCCTCGGAAGTAACTTGTCCATATGCGTGGTCGATGCGCCGTACTTATCAGCTACTTTCTTCCCCAGAGACTTAAAAATCCTCTGCAATTTGCTTGATCGAGTTACAATTACGCCTGCATCAATGACTCGGAGATCGAAAAGAAGCCGGAAGTTGTTTAAGTCGCGATCGAAGAACGGGTCTTTATTATTCCACTCGATTTCAAGACCAACTCGGCCTTTGAAGCAATCGACCTTATGAGTTGGCGAGTCGCGTTCGTCGTCATCAACACGAATTTTGGTAGCGAATTTCTTTTCCTGCCATCCGCGAGCGCCGAGAATAGCATCGAAGCGTTGCGCAATGACACTCTTTCGACCGCCGCCTTTAAGAACGTCGCTCCGAAGAAATTGGAACTGGCGCATTGCTTCAAGTATGTCTTGCCACTCTTCTGGATGCGCAGTGGCTAGCACGCCAGCCGCGTTACGCCATTCGTGAACTTCGTATGTTTGAATAATGTCGGAGGGTATCAGGTGGAGCGTGACCATGCGCGGATAATCAGATAATTTTCATCAATTGGCTATTCTGTTTCGCCGTTATCAACGGCATCTCTCAAAAGTCTACTTAACCAATTTTTAACCATCACTGCGTGTTATATAGATTGCCTGTTAGATTTATGAGTCCCAGTCCATGTTGCGTCCAGTTCGCCTGCCTGCCGCGCCATCCGCCCGCGCGCTCCCCGAGAACCGCGTCATGCGCGGCGACTGCCTTGCGTCCATGCGCGCGCTGCCGGACGCCTGCGCCGATCTCGTGTTTGCCGATCCGCCCTATAATCTCCAGCTCGACGGCGATCTGCTGCGGCCCAACAATTCGGTCGTCGACGGCGTGCATCAGGCGTGGGACAAGTTCGACAGCTTCGAGACCTATGACCGCTTCACGCGCGAATGGCTGGCTGAGTGCCGCCGCGTGCTGAAGCCGGACGGCGCGATCTGGGTCATCGGCTCCTATCACAACATTTTCCGCCTCGGCTGCGCGCTGCAGGATCTCGGCTTCTGGCTGCTCAACGACGTCGTGTGGCTGAAAACCAACCCTATGCCCAACTTTCGCGGGCGGCGCTTCACCAACGCGCACGAGACGCTGGTCTGGGCGGCGCGCGGGCCCGACACCCGCTACACATTCAATTACGAATCGCTGAAGGCGTTCAACGACGACCTGCAAATGCGCTCGGACTGGCTCATCCCCATCTGCTCCGGCCCCGAGCGGCTGAAGGACGACGACGGCCGCAAGGCGCATCCGACGCAGAAGCCCGAGGCGCTCATCACGCGCATCCTGCTGGGCACGACGAAGCCGGGCGATCTGGTGATCGACCCGTTTTTCGGCACGGGCACTACGGGCGCGGTCGCCAAGCGGCTGGGCCGCCGGTTCATCGGCATGGAGCGTGACGAGGATTACGCGCGTGCCGCCGAAGAGCGCATCGCCGCCGTCGAGCCGCTGAAATCGCATGAGGTGAAGGCGCTGC
>JBGSLP010000451.1:0-2632 GCA_041740655.1 Alphaproteobacteria bacterium | reverse complement strand
TCCGGTAATCGCCGCCGAAACGATGCGGTTTAGGCGCTCGCTGCATTTGTTCGAAAAGTTCACCATCAATACGCGCGTCATCGGCTGGGATGACAAGGCGTTTCTGCTTGAGCAGCGATTTTTTCGGGCCTCGCGCGGCGCGAAAGCAAACGAGGTCGTCGCTGAGGGGATCGTGCGTGCGCGCTTCCTCAAGAAGTCCGGCGGCGTCATTGCGCCGGAGGTCATTCTCGGCTTCGCAAAATGGAGCGGGCCGTCGCCGGATGTCGATGAATGGATCGCCACTTGGAACGCTGCGCAAAATCTTTCACGCGAAACCCTCCAGACGCAAACCTAGTCCACGCCTGCGTATCCTCCCAATATAAAAAATCCGAGCGAGTAGTTAGCACTCATCTCTTGACAGTGCCAGCAGCGGAGGACTACATACAAGGCGAAGGAACTGCCCGCCCTTCTATGTTGATTGATTGTCGGGCTTTACGGAGGATTACCCATGAAATTTCGGCCGTTGCACGACCGCGTCGTTGTGCGCCGCCTCGATGCCGAGGAAAAAACTGCTGGCGGCATCATCATTCCAGACACCGCGAAAGAAAAGCCGCAACATGGCGAAGTGATCGCCGTTGGCCCTGGCGCTCGTGGTGATGACAACGAAATCGTCGCGCTCGATGTGAAAGCTGGCGACAAGATCCTGTTCGGCAAATGGTCCGGAACGGAAGTCAAGATTGATGGTGAAGACCTTCTGATCATGAAGGAAAGCGACATCATGGGCATTATTGAAGACGGCGCTGGCTCTTACGAGTCAAAAGGCAAGAAGTCCAAATCATAATTGTTTTATTAAAAGGAGTGGTCGGTTATGGCTGCTAAAGACGTGAAGTTTTCATTCGACGCGCGTGAGAAAATGCTCCGCGGCGTCGAGATTCTGGCAAACGCTGTGCAGGTTACGCTTGGTCCAAAAGGCCGCAACGTTGTCATCGAGAAGTCTTTCGGCGCGCCGCGCATCACAAAAGACGGCGTGACTGTCGCCAAAGAAATCGAGCTTGAAGACAAGTTCGAGAACATGGGCGCGCAGATGGTGCGCGAAGTCGCCTCCAAGACGAACGACAAGGCCGGTGACGGCACCACGACGGCAACCGTTCTCGCCGCCGCCATCGTTCGCGAAGGCCTGAAATCGGTCGCCGCCGGCGCAAACCCGATGGATCTGAAGCGCGGCGTCGATATGGCCGTTGCTGCCGTCGTGCAGGAACTTGCCGCACGCGCCAAGAAGGTTACGACCTCCGCTGAGATCGCACAAATCGGCACCATTTCGGCTAACGGCGACGCTGACATCGGCAAAATGATCGCCAAGGCGATGGAAAAAGTCGGCAACGAGGGCGTGATCACCGTTGAGGAAGCCAAGTCGCTCGACACCGAACTCGATGTCGTCGAAGGCATGCAGTTCGACCGTGGCTATGTCTCGCCTTATTTCGTCACCGACGCTGAGAAAATGCGCGTCGAACTTGACGATCCATATATCCTCATCCACGAGAAAAAGCTGTCGAACCTCCAGGCTCTTCTGCCGGTGCTGGAAGCTGTCGTGCAGTCCGCGCGCCCGCTGCTCATTATCGCTGAGGACGTCGAAGGCGAAGCGCTGGCGACCCTCGTCGTCAACAAGCTGCGTGGCGGCCTGAAAGTGGCGGCTGTAAAAGCTCCAGGCTTCGGCGATCGCCGCAAGGCCATGCTGGAGGACATCGCTGTTCTCACCGGCGGCCAGGTCATTTCGGAAGACATCGGCATCAAGCTCGAGAACGTCACGCTGAAAATGCTCGGCCGTGCCAAACGCGTCTCGATCACCAAAGACGATACGACGATCGTTGACGGCAACGGCGACAAGAAAGACATCGACGGTCGCGTCGCCCAGATCAAAAAGCAGATCGACGACACCACGTCCGATTACGACAAAGAAAAGCTGCAGGAGCGTCTGGCGAAACTCGCTGGCGGCGTTGCGGTAATCAAGGTCGGCGGCGTGACGGAAGTCGAAGTGAAAGAAAAGAAAGACCGCGTCGACGATGCGCTGAACGCCACGCGCGCAGCCGTTGAAGAGGGCTTCCTGCCAGGCGGCGGCGTGGCGCTGCTGCGTTCGCTGAAAGTGCTCGACCGGATCGAGACCGCCAACGACGACCAGAAAACCGGCGTGAACATCATACGCCGCGCGATCCAGTCGCCTGCACGCATCATCGCGTCGAACGCTGGTGAAGACGGCGCTGTCATCGTCGGCAAGGTGATGGAGCAAAGCGACTACACGATGGGCTGGAACGCTCAGACCGGCGAATATGTCGACATGGTCAAAGCTGGCGTCATCGACCCGGCCAAGGTCGTTCGCACCGCGCTGCAAGACGCGGCGTCCGTCGCTGGCCTGCTGATTACCACCGAGGCCATGATCGCGGACAAGCCAAAGAAAGACGCGCCAATGCCTCCAATGGGCGGCGGCGGCATGGACTACTAAGTCCAACGCACTTTCTGAGCCGATCAATTCATAAGGCCCGCTTCTCGCGGGCCTTATTTTCGTTTAAAGAGGAGTTGGCGTCCCCGACAGGATTTGAACCTGTGACCCCCAGATTAGGAATCTGGTGCTCTATCCTGCTGAGCTACGGGGACAATC
>JBGSLP010000450.1:0-3959 GCA_041740655.1 Alphaproteobacteria bacterium | reverse complement strand
ATTCTACTTTTTGCCATTCTTTTCAAGCCACGCCTTCATGAACGCGATTTCCGTCGCTTGTGATTTGATGATGTCCTGCGCGAGCTTTTTCAACTCAGGGTCTTTGCCGTACTGCAGAACCACCTTTGCCATATCGACAGCGCCCTGATGATGCGGGGTCATGCCGCGCACAAAATCGACATCCGCATCGCCCGAGAAGGTCATCGTCATCTCTTTATGCATTTTGGCGTTGGCGGCTTCGTAGGCTTCCTGCGCGTTGGACGGGGCTTTTGTCATATCCATTCCGCCATGCCCGCTATGATCCATTTTTTGAGCTGATGCGACATAACCCAGGGGTGTCAGAACAGCAAAAGCGGCGGCCAGAATAATCGTGCGGTTTTTCATAATGTTTCTCCCTTTTGGAATAGTAAAAGCGGTTTAATCAACGGTGAATCGGCCCTGTGTGGTGTGACCGTCAGCGCCCGAGACGGATACGGCGACGATTGCGCCTTTCTCCAGAGGCGCGGCAAGCGGGGCAACGAGCTTGTCCGCGCCATCAGGGGTGAGTTCGACCTGGATTGTCTTGCCGCCGGTCTGGATAACGATCCGGCCCTTGGCGCCCGTTGCTGGGTCGCTGGTGTAGATCTTGACGTCGGTCGCCGATGGCACGAACTCAAGCTTGTGCCCTTTCACGTTCACGACCTTGCCGCCATTGGCGCCTTTCAGCTGCTCCTGCGCCATCGCGGGGAATGCGGCCAGGGCCGCTAGAAATACGATAGTAACTGTCGTTGGTTTCATGGAATGACTCCTTTTGTTAAGATTAGAAAGCTTCAGCGAGTTGGCCGGATTGTTGCGACTCGACAAGGCTTTCGAGCGGGCGCTGGCCGAGTTTCAGAAACAGAACCGGCGTCAGCACGGTGTCGAGGATTGTCGAGGAGATCAGGCCGCCGAGGATGGTGACCGCCACCGGGTGTAGAATTTCCGTACCCGGTTTGTCAGCGCCCAGCACGAGCGGAATAAGCGCGAGCCCCGCGCAAAGAGCGGTCATCATCACCGGCGTCAAGCGCTCCAGGCTGCCGCGCACGATCAGCGCACGGCCGAACGTCTCGCCCTCGTGCAGCGCGAGGTTAATGTAGTGGCTGATCTTGAGAATGCCGTTGCGCGCGCTGATGCCCGCTAGCGTAATGAAGCCGACCATGCTGGCGACCGACAAAGGTTGATCCGCCAACCACAGCGCGACTACGCTGCCGATCAGTGCCAGCGGGATGTTGGCCATGATGATGCCCGCCAGCACGGCAGAGCGGTAGCGCGTATAGAGCACCACGAAAATCAGGATCAGCGAGATGATGGAGAGACCCGCGATCAGGGTCGCCGCCTCCTCCTGCGCCTGGAATGTGCCCTCAAGCCGCACCGTGTAGCCCGGCGGCAAGGCCGTTTCCGCGATGATCTGGCGGATTTGCCCGATAAGCGTGGCCATGTCCCCGCCGCCGTTATTTCCGAACACGACGATGCGGCGCTGGCCATTCTCCCGCTGGATCTGGTTCGGCCCGTCGGTCTCCTCGATATCGGCGATCAGACTCAAGGGGATGGCCCCGGCAGGCGTCGAGAGTAGCAGGCCGGAAAGCCCTTCGGTCGAACGGTCGGTTTCAGCCAACCGCATCACCACGTCGAAGCGCTTCACGCCGTCGATGACCTCAGACACCTTGCGGCCATTCGACAGGGTCTCTAGCGTCTCGGTGATGGCGGATGGCGCGATGCCGTGCAACGCCGCACGCTCATAGTCGACGCGCACCTGCAATTGAGGGATGCGCACCTGCTTCTCCACCTGCAGATCGACGAGGCCCGGCACGCTTGCCAATTGCTGCCTCATGCGCTCGGCGAGCGCGCGCAAAGTGTCCGGGTCCTCGCCGAAGATTTTCAGCGCGATCTCGGCGCGAATGCCTGAAAGCAGGTGGTCTAGCCGGTGCGAAATCGGCTGCCCGACATTGACAGCGACGGGCAGCGCTGACAGCCGCCCGCGAATATCGGTCAGGATTTCCTCCTTGGAGCGCGCGGAAGGCTTTAAATCCACGTCGATCTCGCTCGAATGCACACCCTCGGCATGTTCGTCGAGTTCGGCGCGGCCGGTGCGGCGGCCAACGGATTTCACCTCCGGAACGTCCAGCAGTAGGCGCTCGGCGATCAGTCCTAATCGATGCGATTCCGGCAAAGAAATGCCGGGGTTGTAGATCGCGCTGATAGTCAGCGTGCCCTCGTTAAAGGGGGGTAAAAACGAGCGCGGCAGCAGCGTCGCGTAATACGCCGCTCCCGCCACCGCCAGGCCAGCAAGGCTGACGAGAAACACAGGCCGGTCGAAGGCCCAGTTCAGCAAGCTGCGATTCCCCGCCTTCAGCTTGCGCACGATAAGGCCGTCATGCTCCGCGTGATCGCCCGCTCGACGCCCGAGCAGATAGTAAGCCAGCACCGGCGTAACCGTAATTGCGGTCACAAGGCTCGCCAGAATAGAAACAATGTACGCCACTCCCAACGGCGAGAACAACCGCCCCTCGATGCCGGAGAGCGCGAACAACGGCACGAAAACGAGGATGATGATCATCGTGGCGTAAACGATGCCGGAGCGCACCTCCTGGCTGGCCTTGGCGATCACCTCCAGCGGCGGCTGCGGGTTCGGTAGCGCATTGTTCTGCTTGAGGCGCCGGATGATGTTTTCCACATCCACCACCGCATCATCGACCAGTTCGCCGATGGCGATGGCGAGACCGCCCAAGGTCATGGTGTTGATGGTGACGCCCATCCATTGAAAGACGATAACTGTGACGAGGATCGAAATTGGAATGGCGGTGAGCGAAATTGCGGTCGCCCGCCAGTTCAGCAGAAACAGGAACAGGATGATAGCGACGATGACGCCCGCCTCGATCAGCACCGTTTTGAGGTTGGCCAGCGAGGTTTCGATGAAGGTCGCCTGCCGGAACTGCACATTGGTGACGGAGACGCCTGGCGGCAATGTGCGCTGCACATCCGCCAGCGTCGCCTCGATGGTTTGCGTCAGCGCGATGGTGTCAGCGCCGGGCTGCTTCTGAACGGAAACGATGACGGCGGGTTTGCCCTGAAATCCCGCATCGCCGCGCTTCACCCGCGCTGCAAATTCGACGCTCGCCACCTGCCGCAGCAGCAGGGGCTGTTCGTTACGATAGGCGACGACGGTATTTTGGAGGTCTTCAAGCTTCGTCGTCAGCCCGATATTGCGGATCAAAAACTCGCGGTTGTATTGATCGACGAAGCCACCGCCAGTGTTCGCGCCAAATTTCCTAATCGCCGCCTCGATTTCGTCGGCCTTCACATCCAGCGCCTGCATCAGCGCCGGGTTGGGCGTCACACGGTATTGACGGACCTCGCCGCCGATGGGGATGACCTGGGAGACGCCTGGGATGGTGAGCAATTGCGGGCGCAGCACAAAATCGGCGATCTCGCGCAAATCCATGGGGTTGGCGCTATCGCTCGCCACCGCAATTAGCAAAATCTCGCCCATGATGGAGCTAACCGGCCCCATTTGGGGGACAACGCCCGCGGGCAACTGGCTTTGCAGCGTGGATAGTCGTTCGGCCACAAGTTGCCTGTTGCGGTAAATATCCGTGCCCCACTCGAACTCGACATAGGTGATGGATAAGCCGACGCCGGACACGGAGCGCACGCGGGTCACACCCGGCATCCCGTTCATCGTCGTCTCGATCGGGTAAGTCACCAACTGTTCGACCTCGGGCGGCGCAAGCCCCTCGGCTTCGGTGAGCAAGGTGATGGTCGGCTTGTTCAGGTCGGGGAACACATCGACGGGGATGCGTGGCAGGATGAAACTGCCATAAGCCACCAGCAGAACCGCGGCAGCGATAACAAATAGCCGGTTATTCAAGCTGGTGCGGACGAGAAAATTGAACATGGGTCTACCGCACCTGGTTCAGCATTTCGGCGGAGCGCACAACGAT
>JBGSLP010000449.1:0-3790 GCA_041740655.1 Alphaproteobacteria bacterium | reverse complement strand
TGAGCGCGCCGGACTGGCCGACCACGGTCGCATCCGCGAAACCATAGACCTTCTGCACGCTTTTAAGCGGCGTAGGGCGTTTAACGAGCCGCGCCATAGCGACCGGGGGCGACGCATCGATGGTGAGCGTGTCGAAGCTTTCGGCGGAGATCGCCGCCTCGCGCATGGGCGTCGCATCCACCGGAAACAGCCAGCGCTCGCGCAACTGCGGAAACCAGCGCACCATCTGGTCGGCGGCCGCGTAGCGCAGTGAGCGCACGGAGAGCTTGTTCTTGTGAATGCGCTGCTTGTACCGGATTTTCGCCATGGCTGGGTTGCGCCCTTTCGCTGCCATGGCATACGCCAGGCGCGCGCCGCGTTTCAACCGCAAACGCTGGAAAGCTTTAATGCGCCGCTTTTGCACCTTAGCGTCTGGCGATCTTGCGGGCGTGGCGAAGAAAGTGGCTGACAAACCGCGCGAACGCTTGTTATAAGTCGAAAAGCTGTAGTCGCTGTTTTCACAGCGCACGCTATGTTCCTCGGTAGCTCAGCGGTAGAGCAATCGGCTGTTAACCGATCGGTCGTTGGTTCGATTCCAACCCGGGGAGCCATTTTCCATTTATTCACTAAATCGTTAGCTGCACTTCCCCTTGCCCTGACGGTCGACATTGCAATTGTTGTCGCGAACGGCGACTAAGTCGCCTTGCCGCATGTCAGTATAACAAGACTAATTATCTCTCTTGGCTTTTTCGTAGCTGGCTAGCATTATTTCAATCGTATACATACGTTGATCAGGATCGCCTTTATCCTTTAGTGTATTCCAGTAGTAATCTAAGTCCTTAAATTCGTGATCGTTATTGATTTGGCCACTTTCGTAAATTTTTATACCCCTCAACAGAATTCCTGTTTTCATTGACCTGATAGAAAATTCAGTTACATTCAACAATCGGTCATTAATATTTTTCTTAACAGATTCATCAAGGCTCGATTCTTCGACGATTTCCGAGAAGAAATCTAGATACATCGCTCTAATATCTTTCAACCCGTTGATGTCTGCCTTAATAACTAAATTCTCAATAATATCCCTTACCTCGACATCATCCTGATATTGATCCGGGTCTTGCATAACCCCTCCCTTAATCGAAAGCTCTTGCGAAATCTTGTTTGCCTCTCGGACGAATGCAACAATCTGATCAAATTCTTTTCTGTTCCCCATTGAGGCCTGCCTTTGTCAGTGTGAGGCTTTAAAATTTTCGATCACTGGGCTTTATCGCAGAGGGTGCAGTTGCTTTGCTCACCTTAGCATTTATGGAAGCGCAGCATTGCGAGCTACGGGAGCTGCTTAAGCGTCAGAGTTTTCGTTTTTGAAAAAGTATAATGCGGTAGATGCTTTAGCGGAGAAGTATGCGCATCCAGGTCCAGTTGGGGATATCTCAAACCCATCATCGGCTGCGTCATGAATAAGGGCATCAATCAAGTCTCGAAGAAAGCGGAGTTCATCTGTTCGCCCTCCTATGAGGACACACTCTGTTTCGTCAGCATCATCTTTGTCTAGCTTTCGCACCACAAGTTGTATGTCTTTATCAGCATAGTTTTTAAATAACTCGTTTACGGTGCTACCACTGGGATTTTGCATGAGTCGTCTATCCATTCACGTTAACCCGCATTTGATGCTATAAATGGTCAATAGTGAGCGCCGAAATTCTATCTTTTCTAGGTGAAAATAAAGATGAAAATGCTATTCAGACAAATACTGATAAAAAAGCGTGTGTTCATTAAGCTGCATGTAATGCAACCCTTTGTGCCGAACTTGTTTTTCACATACCATCTTATTTGGGCCATTCAACGGACTGTGATCGGACCATTTTCTCACTTTTTTAGCGTCAGACCGATTTACATTCTTAAAGCCGTGTAGTTCACACTTTTTAGAGGCTTCGTGATCGATTTCAGAAAGACGGAATTCACCGTAGCTCGCAACCTCATATCGCGGGAATCCAGTAGTTTCTGTAGACCATTCCTTTATACTTAATTGACCATGAAGCCCTGCGATTATTGCAATCAACTCAGCGTCAGGACTGGGCTCATCATCCCCTATATATTGTAAAATCACTAGTATGGTGCAAATTGCGCCTATGAAACCTAAGCCTACAAAAATGGGCGTCGTAACAATTTTTATGTTCACGGCTGCCTCCAAAATCCATACGAAATTTCTCATTGACGCATTGATAGGTTTTGATACTTCTTCAACTTACTTCTCAATATAGACTTTATACTTGGTGTCTAGTCCATCGCCGTCAGCGCTTTCGTCTCCAACCCGGTCGGCGCCGAAGGTGGCGTCGCGGGCTGCACCGGCTGCAGGGATCGCGAACGCTTGCCTCGCGCTCATCCCTGCGCATCGCGGGTAAGCCGGATGTCGATCTCGCGGGTGACGTAACGCCATTCCTCGGCTGACCGCAGCCCGGCCAGCAATTCCTCAAAAGCGGGTTCGTGCTCCGGCGCGAACTCGAACCACGTCAGGAAATCGAACGGCTCGCCCAGATCGCGGCAGTGGTAGAGCTGGCGGGCGATGGCGGGGAGATATTTGAGGCTGGCGGCGATATGCCGGGATTTGCCCTCGAAAATCTGGCGGCGCTCATCCTGCGTCATATCCCACCACGCTTGCGACTTGGCGATTGGAATGAGCGCGGCGCAGACGGCGTCGGTGCGACCGAGACCAGCCTGCCGCGAGACCAGCGCCTGCCGCTCCGCCCGCTCCACATACCGCACGTAACTTGCAACGCCGGTTAGCCGCCACGCCCCATCCACAGCGGGGGCTTGACTGATCGCGAGCGCCTCAACAGACGCCAGCGGCGGGCCGACAAGCGTCGCGATGGATGTCACGCGCCACTGCCCGGTCATTCCACCTGTAAAACTTGTATGCGCCATGCCTGATCGTCACTCTTGCTTGCTTCGCCACCTTCGAGGCCGAGCAATTTCGGGGCCATTGGCGCAAGGATAAGCCTCGCCACGCGACCCGTAAAATAGAGATACGCTATCGAGCCTTTCGAACCGAGCGGCGTTTGGCCGCTAAAGGTTGACCGCGAGCGTCGGCATGCCTTACTTCAACGTCGAAACAGGACTTTGCCCATGGCGCCGCCGCTTCTTACACTGACTGACGTGCATTTGAGCTTCGGCGTGACGCCGCTGCTGGAGGGCGCGGAAATTTCCGTGTCCGCGGGCGACCGGCTGACTGTGGTCGGGCGCAACGGGTCGGGTAAATCCACGCTGCTGAAGATCGCGGCGGGGTTGGTCGAGCCTGACAAGGGCAAGCGTTTCGTGCAGCCAGGCGCGACCATGCGCTATCTCGCGCAGGAGCCGGATTTCTGCGCGCACAAGACGACGCTGAGTTTTGTAGAGGCGGGGCTGGGCGCCAGCGATTTGGAGTATCGGGCGCGCTATCTCTTGGAGCAGCTCGGGCTGACGGGCGAGGAAGATCCGGCCAAGCTGTCTGGCGGGGAGGGGCGGCGCGCGGCGCTTGCTCAGGCGCTGGTGTCCGAGCCGGATATCCTCCTCCTCGACGAGCCGACGAACCATCTGGACGTGAATGTCATCGAATGGCTGGAAGGCGAACTCGCCAGCCTTAAATCCGCGCTCGTGCTCATCAGCCACGACCGCCGCTTCCTCACCAACCTGTCACGCGCCTGCGTGTGGATCGACCGGGGCCGCGCCCGGCGCATCGACATCGGCTTCGGCAAGTTCGAGGCGTGGCGTGACGAAACGCTGGCGCAGGAGGAGCTTGAGCGCCACAAACTCGACCGCCGCATCGTCGCCG
>JBGSLP010000448.1:0-2244 GCA_041740655.1 Alphaproteobacteria bacterium | reverse complement strand
CCGACCGCGCGTCCGGCCGCTATGCACTCGATCGACGAGGCGCCCGTGGTGACCACGTCCTCGACCATGAGGCAGCGCGCCCCCGGCTCGATGTCGAAGCCCCGGCGCAGGGTGAACACGCCCTCGACGCGCTCGAAAAATAGCGACGGGACGTTAAGCTGCCGCCCCATTTCGTAGCCGACGACGATGCCGCCAGTGCCCGGCGAAAAAACGAGGTCGAAACCGCCGAACCCCGCTTTTTCAATCTTATCCGCCAGCGCTGCGCAGAGCCGCTCGCCGCGCTTGGCGTCCATCATGACGCGCGCGCATTGCAGATAGGTGTCGCTGTGCAGTCCGGAAAACAGGATGAAATGACCACGCAGCAATGCGCTGGCCGCCTGAAATTCCTGCAAGACCTCATCCTGATTCATGCCGGCGTCCCTAGACCACGACCCGCTTGACCGCGCTCACGCTTGGAAGCTTCTTCACGCCGGAAATGATGCCGCTGAGGTGCTTCATATCCCAGACCTCCAGCGATATCAGCATTTCGGTGTAGTCCTTGCCGCGCGTCACCATTTGCAGCTTGTCGATATTGCCGTCGGTTTCGCCGATAATCTTGGCGATCTGGGCAAGGCTGCCCGGCTCATTCACGGCGGACACCGTAATATCGGCCGGAAACCGCTCGGTCGAGTCCTCCTTGATATCCCAGGTAATGTCGATCCAGCTATCGGGGTTGTCTTCGTATTCGCGAAGCTTTTTGGAGTGGATCGGATAAATGGTGATGCCCTTGCCGCGCTCCAGGATGCCGACGACGCGTTCGCCCGGCACCGCGCCGCCCTCGATGAAGCGGATAGGATAGCCGGCGGCCTCGCCCGGCTCGGGGATGCCGGCGGCCAGATCGGCGCGGCCATAGACAGGACGCCCCGGCCAACGGAATTTCATGCCCGCCACGCGATGCAGATTGAACCAGCCATCCTCCGACCCGCGCGTCATGACCTTGCGTTTGACCGGCTCCGGCGCGGGCACGTCGGTGAACATCGACGCCAGCACTTCCGCCGCCTCCAACTCGCCTCGGCCGATTGCGGCGAGCATATCCTCCACCGTTTTGTGCGGGAGGCGGGAGGCGGCGCTGGCCAGATCGGCCTCGACGATGGACTTGTTCGCCCTCTCGAATGCGCTGGTCAGGATGTCACGGCCGAGAGCGCTGTATTCGCTCCGTACGGTTTCACGGGTCGCGCGCCTGATAGACGAGCGCGCCTTGCCCGTGATGACAACGTTCTCCCATGCGGGCGGCGGCTTCTGCGCGTTCGAGGTGATGATCTCGACTTCATCGCCGTTGCGCAATTGGCTCAACAGCGGCATGTGACGACCGTTGATTTTTGCGCCGACGCAACGATGGCCGACACTGGTGTGAACCGCGTAGGCGAAATCGATCGGATTAGCGCCGCGCGGCAAGGCGATCAACCGACCTTTTGGCGTAAAACAGAACACCTGATCCTGGAAAAGCTCCAGCTTGGTGTTTTCGAGGAATTCTTCCGGGTTGTCGCCCTCAAGCAGGTTGCCGACCATGCGGCGCAGCCACTCGTACGGCTCCATGTCGTCAGTATGGGCGAGGCCGTTCGCCCCGTTCAGCGACTTGCCCTTTACCCGCTCCTTGTAAAGCGAATGGGCGGCGACGCCGTATTCTGCGACCTGATGCATCTCCTTCGTGCGCACTTGCAATTCGACACGCTGGTGGCGTGGTCCGATGATTGTCGTGTGCAGCGACTGGTAACCGTTCTGCTTCGGGTTGGAGACGTAATCCTTGAACCGACCGGGCACCGCGCGCCACGTGGTGTGGATGACGCCCAGAAGTTTATAGCAATGCTCGACGCCCGGCACGGTGATGCGGAAGCCGTAAATATCGGACAGTTGCTCCAGCGAAATCTGGCGGTTCTCCATTTTGCGCCAGATGGAGTAAGGCTTTTTCTCTCGGCTTCTGACGTCGATGATGATGTTGTCGGAGGCGAGTTTCGTCAGCAGTTCAGCCGCGATTTCCTCGATCAGACCCTGATTGCGCTCCCGCAATACGGCGAGGCGCGAGGTGACGGCCTCGTATGCCTCGGGGTGCAGCCAACGGAAAGCGAGATCTTCAAGCTCGTCGCGCATCTCCTGAATGCCCATGCGGCCAGCGAGGGGCGCATAGATATCCATGGTTTCCTGCGCGATAAGCAGGCGCTTTTCGGGCTTCATCCACTGCAGCGTGCGCATGTTGTGGAGACGGTC